>CAZTAR010000200.1:0-8652 GCA_964611695.1 uncultured Planctomycetaceae bacterium
AAGTCGCCATGATCGAACGTTTGCTCAGAATCGGGTTGTCAGACAGAACCTAGTTCAAACCACTCGATTCCACCAGTGATTACCTTGTATCGTGATGACAACAGTGAGAACGAATCACTGCTACTGGTCGTGGTCTTTCGACCATCGAGCAGTTTATACTTGTCCACCGCCGGGGCGTTAAACGTAAGACAACCAGGAAACCCACTATCGATTACAAACAAGCCCTCTCGGTCTCCCTCAAACCTGCAAAGTGTGCACGGAAGTCGGTTGGCGAAGAAAAGTTCCTGCCACTTGACCCCATCCGATGAATAGCGAGCCGGATTATGAATCCGAATGGCGCTCTTTTGCAACTCGAACTCCACCACCGAACGGCTAAAGAGATCGTAGCCACAAATGCCGGCCAGTTCGTACCCACATTTCTGGGAGAGGTTACTTAAATCCAGTTCACAATAGACCAAGTTGGAGATGGTGATCGGGCCCAACTCGAATTGACGTCCCCGGCGCAATGTGGTTTGGGTCGTTGCGCCTTGGTCATCCTCGCTCACAATCTTTCCGAATGACGGCATGTTCAACTGATCGGCCACACCGGCGTCAATCATCATCTGCCCCGAACCACAATCAAGAACAAACCAGCCCACATTCCTGCCATTGACACGGGGCCGTACCAGAATGTGATAGCTCTTCGCATATTTGTATTCAATCTCCGCCGGGCGCTTCTCGTCGAATCGCGCATCGGCAGGCATTTTGTCGACCAGCGCAAAAGCGTTCCGCCTTGTGCTCGGGATTTCGTTAATGGTACTGACCTCGAACTCCCCATCGGCCTTTACAATACGATGGGGGAATTTAAATCCCAATGCCGGACGGTAATCCTCAAATAGCATCACCAAACCTTTGTTTGTTCCCGTCCAAGATTTGAGGACTGAGGTTGGAAACCAAGTCGCTCGGTCGATAAACAACCAAAACTCCCACACGCCCGACTCAAGCTTGACGGAAAGAGCGACCTGCTTCTCATTCGTATACTTGTCCAGGATCGAAATCACATATCCGTTATCCGGGGCCAACCACCGCCCGATATAGAACCAGATAGACAATTGCCAAAACTCCAGCCCGGCCAGTTCCAATGCGCGCGGCATCTCAGAATAATCCACCGTCCAACCGGTCTTTCCGTCGAATCCGACCGTTCGACCGAACTGGCTCTCGACCTTCTCGAGGAACTTGCCGTCCGGCGTAAACATCAACTGATATTTGCCATCGACCTCAAACTCCTTCGCGTCGCCCTCAACCAGAATCCCGGCCTCATATCGCTGGAGTTGTTCGTAACCAATCGCCGTACGAACCTTGGTAAGAACGTCTTCCACGCTCAACTCGTCTGGAGCCGTCGTGGTGTGTGGCACAGCCTCGGCGTGCAGAACATCGCAGTCGCCAAGACCTACAAACAACAAGCAGATAGCGAAACCGACAAACACCGGCGTTGAGCGGCCTTTTGTTTGGAGTCGATGAAGTGATAATCTCATGGCTTTATCTCTTCTCATCCAGTTAAACGATCAAGTCACATTCGGTCCGAGTGCCTTCTTCAAGCACATTCCTCAGTTCTCCGTGAACAAACGTGAAAGGAGGAAAGCCTGGGAGACGCATTAGCTGCCTCCCAAGCATTTCCTTAATATCCTTGTCGAGTTCTACTGACCGATATCCTGCCACCATACCATCAAATGGACAGCAAAATAGCGCCCACGGTTTTCTTCAACCAGACGACCAAGCCCACCGGTTAAGGTGTTACTTCCTTAGGTGGGTGCACCAACTTGGCAAATTTTCTCGCAAAATAAGCGCCGTTCCGCGCATCTTTGCACTTGACAGTCCATTTTGCCTTTGCAATTGGACCATGCTTATCCCAGCCCACCTCAACGGTAATGGTGGTTTCCACTTCCTCCGGGTGTGGCATATTCTCTAATATCTTAGCGAATTCCTCCAGATTCTTTGCCGTCTCCTCTCGAACTTTCTTCTCAAGTGCTTCCAGCCAAGCCTTAAAAGCATCTATCCAAGCCTGTACACGCTCATCGATTTCATCCGCAAGCTTGTCGGCGGCCTTCTCAATCCATCCATCGTCAGAAATGCACATCGGCGAAGGGTCTGGATCGCTACCGAGGATATAATCGGTGATGTCCCAAAACCAGGGACCGGCAGGGGCTGACGGCTGGGACGGACCGGTCGATGGGGGTGCCGAGGGATCCGGCGGCGGAGCAGGATGGTCCGTCCGCCAGCGTTGCACCACCTTCACGATGATCGGATAATCTCCGGAACCAGGATAGAACACCCCAAGGCGTTTGTCGATGGGGACAAGTTCCGTCCACTGTTCCGCTGTGTTCACGTCTGATGTGATTGCCGCGAACACATCATAGCTGCCGGGTGCCATGCTTTCACGCGACGACGTCGCGGGTAAGCATGTTGAATGCTGAGCCACCATGCCTGCCCGGCCCGCATCGAGGACCGTGAAGGCAAAGGGCCCGATGGCAACTGCCGATGAGCGCCCTGCCAATCGCTTTTCAACCTGGTAAGTCCAACAAAACGCCGGGCGGAATTCAAGCTTTTTCCCCGTGGCGCTGTGCCACCTAGATTGGCACACCGGAAAAATAAATTTTTCTTGATGCAAAAAATGGGTGTATTATCGGACTATTTTTAGTTTTTTGTTGATGAATACCCGTAGCGCCCGGCAGGAGGTCCGGACGCTACGGGTCCGCCGGAACCGTCAAGAACTTACATGCACACCTCCTTTCTGATTCCGGTCCGTCAGCGAGCAGTGCTGAATCTGATTGACTAGTGCCATGCACGATGGCACGCCCGGTACTTCCCGTCGGCCACGGGGGGCCGACGCTACGACGAAGCTGCTGACTCAATTCAACAAGGTCACATCCCCATTAGGTCTCCAAGAAGGCGCACCGGTGGCGCGACACGGGAGAGGGCCCGTTTCAAGTGCCAATCTATTTGGCACACGGTGACAACTGGACGACACCACGGCAGGTTGCGGCGCAATAGAAAAGGGCGCGAAACCGAGACGCGCCCCTGCTCTGAGGTACTGGTATACCCATAAGGAAAGGCGGCCCGGCCCACGCCCCGCTCGGGGACGCAGCGCCGGTCACGCGTCTTCCTTATGGAAAATTACCAGTTTTCAGAACAAGACGACGGCCGAAACCACGATATTCTTATGTTTTACAGACGCTGCTCTTTCAGCTTCTGCGTTCTTATCTCAGAAACTTGTCTCCACGAAAGGTCACCCGAATCAAGAAATCATCGGCAAGAAACTGTGGGCCGAACACGATGTAATAATACCACAATTATTCTAATCCGTCAACAAAACCGCCGGGCAGGGTTTCATCGCCGGCCCTATCGTCGGGCCTGTTGCCGCGCTATGCGACCTGTCAAGGGGGTGTGCCACATTACGCGGCACGGCCTTCGATGATCCTGCTGACGATCAGGCCGGCTTCGAACAGTAGGATCATCGGCAGCGCTAACAGGAGCATCGTGCCGACGTCGGGGGTTGGGGTGAGGATCGCCGCGAGCACAGCGATGCCCAGGATGACATACTTGCGCATTCTCGCCAGGTCGTTTGCGGTGAGGATGTGGAGGGCTGTCAGGAAGACGACGACGATGGGAATTTGAAAACCGAATCCGAACGCCAGTGCCAGGTTCACAACGAAGCCCAAGTACTCCGAGATGCTGAAGAAGGGCTGCACAAACTGGCTGCTGCTGGCCTTTTGCAGGCGGAGGTAATAGGTCTCTCCTTCGCTGGAGAGATTGAGTCGCTTCGTGTTGCTGTTGTACCAGAGTTGTCCCTCGGCCGGTTCGGCGGGGTCCTCAACGAGCACGGGGATGTTCGTCGGTGGCATGACCGGTTGTGTGGCCGTGACCTGGGCCTCGCCTTCTCCCTGTTGGTACCACTTGTAGAGAAAGTTGTCATGGCTCGGCAGCGGGAACCACATCGAAATCGTGATCAGGAATTTCAGTAGGCCTGAGAGGACGACGGTGATCATGAAGGACGCGCCGGTCACGAACAGAACAATCGACGACGGCGCGAAGTATTTGAGTATCTTCTGCTCTGACGGGAAAAGACCTGTCTGCACAAACTTCCAGATCTGATACAGAATCCACGGCGACGCCAGGACAAAGCCGAATTTGAGCGATATCTTGAAATATTCGATGAAGGACTCGATCGGGTTGAGCTGGATCATGTGCGGGATGAAGCCCAATTGCTCCATCGCAACACAGTAAGGCGTGGTGAGTATCTCGATGATCGAATCGCCGAAGTTGAAGCAGAGGATTGTGGCGGCCACAAGGCCGACGATCGCCCAGATGAGCCGACGGCGCAGTTCTTCCAGGTGCTCGCCGAACGACATTCTGGCCGTCGCTGAGCCACTGTGTTCGGTTGGGGTAGTTAGATCGGTCATAGTGGCGGCAAAACAAGATCAGTGGCCCGGGATACCAGGAACGCGGCGGTTCGGAGACGCCGTTCGTAACCGTAACCACCACCGGCGAGACGCCGGTGCCACAGTTGTGCCAAAACCCTGAATCAGTGGTGCCACGGCGCTGCCACGGGTTGTCAGGCCTGGACTGGGCGATACAGGACTTGAACCTGTGACCCCCTCGGTGTAAACGAGGTGCTCTAGCCAACTGAGCTAATCGCCCGCCGTTTGGGAACTTGACACATTCTAGCTGCGTGTGGCGCGTTGCACAATGATTCGGGCCGGGCTGGGGAGAATGGCGCGGGCAGGGTGCGTGGTGTTAACGAACCGCGCCAGGACCGAGATCATCCTCGGACATGAGGCAGAAATTACGAGATCGGAGGACCTGACTGGCGGTTTCGAGGTTTTCGGTGTGGATGGCGAGGGCCGCTCGACCGGTGGGCCGAGACAAGAGTGGATAGGCGTAGTTGATGTTCACCTCCGCGGCTAACATCGCCGAGCAAATCGACATGAGACCCATCCCCTGTGGAATCTCGACAACCAGCAATTCCGCCTCGCTGACCGGGAAGCCGCGCGCGCACAGAAGTTCGTTGGCGGTATCGGCATCGTCACAAATCAGACGTACAATCGCACAATCCACCTCGTGGAGAATCGTCAGGCCAATCACGCGGACCGCCGACCCTTCGAAGACCTTAAAGAGGCGCATCAACGTGCCAACGCGATCTTCGAGAAAGACCGATAGTTGCCTGACCGCGGGCGACTCAAAGGACTCAGTGGTTTCAAAGGATTGTTTAGCCATTCTCGTATTCTATCGGTAGCAATGCCTATTGAATACACTCATGCTTTGCCGTTTTACTGCCGAGGCGACTATGAGAGCACTTTTCGAGGGAACGAAGCATCCGGCCCGCGTGTCGGAGGTTGAGGACATCTGGTTAGCCTCGGCCGATAAGACACTATCTCAGAATTGTGGCACGGGCGTCTCGCCTGTGTCTACACCGCCGAGACAGCAGTGCCACAGCGGTGCTCGCATGGCCTTCCGGCATTCTGAGACAGCTTCTGGGTGCGGCGACCGCTATAGGGGCGAGGAAAGTGCGCTGTCGTCCCTTGCCACCGGGGAATCTGGAGACCTATATGACCGATCATGTTCAGCCGTATGAAGCATGGCCAGACGCCTTGGGACGGTATGGCCCTTTTGGGGGACAGTACGTTCCTGAGACCCTGATGCTGGCGGTCCGGCAGCTTGAAAAGGCTTACGAAAAGGCGAAGAACGACCCAGACTATTGGGCGGAGCTGCACGGCTACCTCACCGAGTACGTCGGTCGGCCCAGCCCTTTGTATCATGCAAAACGTCTATCGGACCGGCTTGGCGGGGCCCAAGTCTATCTCAAACGAGAGGACCTGAACCATACCGGCGCCCACAAGATCAACAACACGCTGGGGCAGGCCATGCTTGCCCGACGGATGGAGAAGTCACGCATCATCGCGGAGACGGGGGCGGGCCAACACGGCGTCGCCACGGCCACCGCGGCCGCTGTTTTCGGGATGGAATGCGTCGTCTACATGGGCTCGGAGGATATCCGGCGGCAGCGTCTCAATGTCTATCGAATGGAGCTACTCGGCGCACGGGTCGTCTCGGTTGAATCCGGCCAGCGAACGCTCAAGGATGCGATCAACGAAGCGATGCGCGACTGGATTGGCAGCGTGGAAAAGACGCACTATGTAATTGGCTCCGTCATGGGGCCGCACCCATTTCCGATGATCGTGCGGGACCTCCAGTCGATCATCGGCCGCGAAGCCAGGCAGCAGAGCATGGAGGCGGTCGGGCGACTGCCGGATGCCGTGGTTGCGTGTGTCGGAGGTGGGAGCAATGCCGCGGGGATTTTCTATCCTTTCCTGGCAGACAAGGGCGTGCGACTCATCGGCGTCGAGGCGGCGGGCGAGGGGCTCGACAAGCGGCACAGCGCCACGATCACCAAGGGGCAAACCGGCGTCCTGCACGGAATGCAGACGATCGTCCTTCAAGATGAAGACGGGCAAACCATGCCGGTCCATTCGGTCTCAGCAGGGCTGGACTATCCCGGTGTCGGACCGGAACACGCGGCCTGGGCGAAGTCCGGCAGGGCGGAATATTGCTCCGCCACCGACGACGAAGCGCTTTCGGCGTTTGAGTTGCTCAGCAAAAGCGAGGGGATTATTCCCGCCTTGGAGTCGGCCCACGCCATTGCTCATGTGTTGAAGCTCGCCCCGCAGTTGGACAAGGACAAGATCATCGTCGTCAACCTGTCCGGACGCGGAGATAAGGATTGCGTCGAGGTGGCCCGATTGCGAGGAGCCAACATTGAACATTGACCTTGGCAAGAACAGAGTCGACAGCGTCCTGGCCGACCAGCCGCCGGGGCTTTGGCCGTTTCTCCCGGCGGGGTACCCCGATATCGAGACAACCGCCTCGATGCTGCGGGCATTTGCAGGGCTGCCCATCCGGGGCGTTGAGTTGGGTTTCCCGTTTTCTGATCCCATTGCCGATGGGCCGGTGATTCAAAAGGCGTTCAGCCATTCGTTGGCGAATGGCGTGCGCGTGGCTGACATCTTCGAGATGGTTGCCGCAATTCGGGCCGAGGCCGACTACCCCCTCTTGGCAATGGTATCGGCTTCCATCGTTTACCGGATAGGAGTCGAGCCATTCGTCTCAAGGGCACAATCAGCCGGTTTTGACGGGCTCATTGTGCCGGATGTGTCGCTCGAGGAGGCCCCCGAGCTGTCGGAGATCGCGGCCGCCGCAGGTTTGCGGTTGTCGATGCTGATTGCGCCCACGACCGAGCCGGACCGGGAGAGAAGAATCGCCCAAGTCGCCGGCGGGTTTTTGTATTACGTGTCAGTCCAGGGCACAACGGGCGAACGGGCGGCGTTGCCGGCGGACCTCAGGGCCCACGTTTCAGAACTCCGCACAGCCACGGGGCTTCCTGTCATAGTCGGGTTTGGCATCAGCACACCCCAACATGTCAAAGATGTCTGCAGCTTTGCCAATGGCGCGATCGTCGGCAGTGCGATTGTTCGCCAAATCAGCAAGCTGATGGGCCAGGGCGGGGATTGTGAGGCAATTACCCAAGATGTTTGCCGATTCGTGGGCCATCTGACTGGCATAGCAGACTGCTAGAGCACCATTTTAAGGTTGAGAATTCATTCTTCGCGGTAGCGTTGCCCCCCGTGGCCGACGGGGATCACCGGTTGGCTCGCACCCCACACAATCGAACACTGACCGCTTGCCAACGCGCGCGGCTCTAATCACCGGAACCGGAGTTGGCAACGACGTGCGGAACAAGAACACGACGCCCAAGCCGTCGCGCGTTGTCGAAGCCGTCGAGTGCTGCCGAAGGCCGTTCAAGAAAAGTGCGTTGGACTTGTAGCGTTGCCAGCCGGTGTTCGCTACATTCTTGCGTTGGATGATTATCCAAGGCCGGCACTCGACGGAACGATGGCGTCCCGCGAGCGTAAAACATGCCCGGCCAAAACCGCTTATCAGAGGAGTTTGTGATGGCAAAGAAGAAACGGAAAGCATGCTGCAAACCGTGCCCCAAGAAGAAAACAGCCAAGAAGAAGGTCGCGAAGAAGAAGGCCACGAAGAAAAAGGCCGCCAAGAAAAAGGCCACCAAGAAGAAGGCTACGAAAAAGAAGACTGCCAAGAAGAAAGCACGGCGAAAGAAGGCGTAACTGAAGGCGACCCGAAACGATTCGCCGAACCAGGCGAGAATCGTTTTGACAGGGTGGCAAGGGAGAATGCGCCACGGTGGACAACGAGATCCCAGGGGGGCAAACCGTTGATTCTCTGACGAGCCACGGGCGGCTGTGTTGTCCGGTTTTCGGACAGAAGCCACCCTGGCTCGTACCACCCTTTTGATAAGTTCACGCGTTCGATGTGAGCTTTCAACAACCACCCAACAACCAAGTTTGGAGCATCTTAGGCATGAGATGGCATTTTCCGCAGCGGTGATCAGAGCCGCGCGCGTTGGCAAGCGGTCAGTGTTCGATTGTGTGGGGTGCGAACCAACCGGTGATTCCCGTCGGCCACGGAGGGCCGACGCTACAACGAACCATGCGCGTTCAACGCTATAGCGATTCACGTTGATATGTGGCACCGGCGTCTCGCCGATGAGGCAACGGCACTCGGTCTCCTGGCTTCCACCGGCGAGACGCCGGTGCC
>CAZTAR010000201.1:0-8620 GCA_964611695.1 uncultured Planctomycetaceae bacterium
CGTCTGGATCGTCATGTGCAGCGAGCCCATGATACGAGCACCCGACAAAGGTTTCTTTCCGGCATACTCTTCGCGGAGTGCCATCAATCCTGGCATCTCGTGTTCGGCCAGTTCGATTTCCTTGCGACCGAAGTCCGCCA
This sequence comes from uncultured Planctomycetaceae bacterium, assembly GCA_964611695.1. Lineage (GTDB taxonomy): Bacteria > Planctomycetota > Phycisphaerae > UBA1845 > UTPLA1 > CAZTAR01. The sequence continues at coordinate 141 of CAZTAR010000201.1, forward strand.
GACTCAGATCCGCCACCTTGAAATCCTGTGTTGATACGGCAGTACTCATCCTGTTCTCCACATTCCGCTCGAGCGTTCAACAGGCCCGGGCAATGAACTCTAACTCATGCTCAACGCAAGCCCGAACCACTGGATCATTCGGTTGGGCTTTCCGCAACGATAACATATAAACCCGGGGCTTCGACTGCGCCCGAGTGACTCTTGGCTGATACCAGGGTACGGCATTTGACGTCAGTGAAGCCGGCCGCCGAAACGTCCGCGGCAAGATCATCCGGCGTAAAGCCCCACCAGTAATCCTGCATCGTCTCGTGAAACACGCGATTGTCGTGAACTTCCTGCTCTACCAGTAGCATCCGGCCACCCGGCCGAAGCACACGCAGCATCTCGGCGAGTGCCAACGGCGGCTTGACAATGTGGTGCATCACAAGGCAGGCGATCGCAAGATCGCAAGTCCTGCCGGCAAGCGGCAAGGTCTCCAGATCGCCCTCATGGAATGCCACATTCTTCAAGCCCTCCACCGAGACTCGATTCCGGGCGCATTCCAACATTGCATGCGCCGGCTCAACGGCAATGACATTTTCAAAATGGGCCGCCAAGACCGGCAGGAGAAATCCCGTCCCCGCGCCGACATCCAAAACCGTCCAGTCACGAGGCAGCAACGACAGGAACGACTCGACTGCAAATGAGTCGCCAAACGCGGCTGTCCGTAACTCATCCCACCTGTTCGCCAAACGTTCAAAAAAGCCGATGGCTTCGTCCTTCCGTCGCGCCAGAACCTTGTCAAGCCGCTCAGCCATGCCCTTCGAGAGGCTGCGCCCCTCAAGCCAACTCAAGAGAAGCGATCGCAGTTCGTTTGTCCCGCCATTGTTCGATGCGGCGTTGTAAATGACAGTCGTGCCTGCCCGCCGATCGGCGACGAGGCCGGCCTCGCGAAGCACCTTGAGATGTCTCGACACGGTCGACTGAGGAAGGCGGAGCACGGCCACAAGTTCTGATACGCTGAGCTCCTCCTGAATCAGCAGCTGCGCGAGCTTCTGTCGCGTTGGGTCCGCCAACGCCCTGAGCACATCAGAACTTTTTCCGGAGTGCTTATGTGAAGTTGGCTGGGATGGAGGTTGAGTCGATTTCATTGGACCCTCAAAAACCAAACATCCGGATCATAGGATGTTTCATCGACTTGTCAAACCGAAAAGATTAGAAAAGCCTTGTTGGACACTCAAATGCCTCATCCTATATCGGACCTTGCTGCTGGATTGGCTATTGCGGCTACCGGAGGGGGGGAAAGAGCCTCAACTCGCCAACGAAATAAAACAGGTTTGAAATGTGGCTGGCCCGAGTAATGTTGACTGAAAAAAGGGGCGGATTTCAGGACGGGAATCGGCAGGGGAGGGGAGGAATGAAGAAACATGCATCCCTGCGTCCGAATTACAACACAGGGTACGCACGAAAGGGGCAAGCTAATGGGGAAGTTATCGAGGAGTACCCGTGGGGGTGTCAATCCCCACTACTTCACCGCATCTTGCAGATAGAGAATGGTGTCCAGGGCAGACCTCAGCAATGGGCTTTGCTCGCGACCCTCGGCAGCTTCTTTGAGCAGGTTGTACGCCTGGTTTTGCGCGTCGCGATCAGGTTCGCCGTCAACGATCGCGGCGATCGTCGACCGAAGAAGGTGAACGGCCGCCTCGCCTACTTGTACCTGCCAGAGGTAATTGCTCCCGCTGATTGTGCCGGAATCGGTCCGGACGCTGCTTCCTTGCAACTGTTGTAGCGCTTTCTCATAGTTCTTGATCGCGCTCTCCGCGCCGGCGCCAACGAGCTTCTCATTGGCCTCTTCACGCAGTTGCTTGATCCGCGCGTCGAAATCACTCTCCGCCGCTTTGCCTGAAAACGCCTCGGCTGAGTGTGCGAGGTCCGCCTGGCGACTCAGCGTCTGGATTTGTTGTGCCCGCGTCAAGGCATCGAAGTAGGCAATTTCGGCGGCGAGGCAGTACAGTGAGGCCTCGGTGTCGCCATCCTTTTTGATCGCTTCAAGTCGTTCATCCGGCTTGCCGCCGGCCCCCGAGGAGGCGGTTTGGGCGGAGCGCCTGATTCCCGACGCAGCACGGAGTGCCTGACTTGTGAGGCTTGCCGCGCGTTTGAACTCCTCCTGAGCGAACTTGGCGGACTCATCGGCGGCATTCCCGCGTTCGTTCGCGAGAGAAACAAGTTGCATTGCTTGCTGGATGAGCTCATCAGCTTGGTCGGTCAGCGAAGATTGCAGGTCCGCGATGGAACTTGCTTGGCCATTCAACACATCCTCGCGCTTCTCCAGTTCCGCGCGAGCCTCGCGATATGCGGCCAACATGGTTTCTGCTTGTTCGAGCTTGAGACGTAAATCGCGGAGACCGAGTTGAGGGCCTCCATCCGATGAGGACGGGCAGTTCCGGAGTTTTTCGCTCTCCGCCTCGGCCCGGCGAGCCTCAGATGAAATCGTGAGATATTCGGTCGAACTCCCACCATTCGAAAGTGCGCCGCCCGCCTCCAACTCGGCCATCTGTTCTCTCGCCGCCGTCGCTCTGGCATCCAGTGATCCAAGCCTTTCCGCAATGGAATCAATCGCACTGGTGATTTGCGAGACATTGCTGTTCAAAGCCGACTCCGCTTCCTCGATGACATGCATTCGCTCTTGCAGATCCGCGAGGGCCTTCGTTGGGCTCTGTGCTTTGAGCATGTCGAGGTCGCGTTGGACGGCGGCGAACTTTCGGAATTCGGCGTTCGCCTGACGTCGTTGGTAGGCGGCCTGGTCGTGAAAGAACTCAGCCTTGTTCGCGAGCATCTTTCCCACGGTGAAATAAAAGACAGCCTGGCCGCGGGCGACCTGCAGCCGGGAGGTCGCGGTTGCTTCGCCACGCCGAAGCGGACGTAATGTCTGAATTGAAGCCTCCGCCACACGTTTGAGTTTCTGATTGGCGGCGAGGTACTCATTTTTCATTCGTTGAACAGAATCGCGAGCGTTTGGCTTGCCACTCTGAATCGAAATGGGATTCTCGATGCCCAGATCCTTATCGTGTGCCTGGGCTCTTCGCAGCATGCTTGCGGTAGTGTCGAGAGACTTCATCATGGCGTCGCTGAAGACACCCTCGTCCGCGGCGGCGAGTTCGGCGGCAACGTCGGGCGTCACGATCAGGTCATCGCCAAGCAGTCCCTCCACATCCTCGATGGACGCGAGGTGCTGGTCCAGATTCAGGACGACTCGGCGGATGGTCTCCACATCCCCCTCGCTCTCCAGGTCGATCGCTCGGCCATCCGGCATGAACATGTCAAGGTAGAATGGCGTACCGGCGATTCCCCCAATCAGGACAACGCCGACCACGACGCCCAGAAGACCGCCCACAAACGACGAAGATTCCTTGGCCACAGTAGGACCTCCTCTGATGTCCGTTCTGATATTCGGATCAGGGTGTTGCCGGACGAATGCAGCTCACCGGCAGTTTCCCCCCAGGGTACGCGATTCCAACATCTTGCGCTTACTATATTTAACACAAAATATCCAACAAGTCAACCACGCCCATAAGGACTGGTATCATTGGGGCGGCACGGGCGGCTGGTCCGCCCGTGCCGGCACTGGCAGCAAGCTGCCAGTGGCACCCCTCTGCGAAACGATACCAGTCCCCCCCATACGGAAGGACGGGGCAATCGCGGGAATGGTCTCGGCGCAGATGTCGCATCCGCCCCCCGTGCCTGACGCCGAAAACCGATGGCCTCTGTCGACCGACGCTGAAATCGGACGCTCCGCAGCAACGGCCTCTGACATCCCCGGGCGTGCGTTCGACCACCCAAGCTCGCTTTGTGCCAAACGGGGAGGCTTCTACGGTTTCTCGCGTCCTCCTTTTTAGGACGCGTCTTGGACGCTTCCTGGAAGCTTCCCAGGGAGGTTGTCGGCCGAGGCGCCTGCCGGTCGAATCAGGGGGTTGATGGCTTGTCGATGAACTTCAACGCGTCGCGAAGGGCCTGTGGTGACCAACTTAGCACAAGATACCTGTCCGTCACCTTCATTGCGGGACCGAGAATCCCTGCCTGAAGAAACCAGACGCCATCCTTGGTTCGTTTGACCTTCACACGAACGAGTGTCGTTCCCTTTCGCGCCGCGCGTTCGTCCAGATACCGGCTCCAAGTTGTCAGCAAGGTGTCCGTCGCGAGTTGAACGGCCTTTCGATCGTCAATCTCGATGGCGATCGTCCAGGCGAATGGAATCTTCAACGGATGGGGGGGGTAATCGAAGATGGCCATATCATCCCCAAGATGCTCAATCAGGCTTCCGTTGATGTCGATTCCTGTTTCCTGCTCGAGACGGCGCCAGACGGTGGTCCATTTGCGAACGTGCCTCTCAGACTGCGCGGCGAGCCATGCGGCGGGCAACTTTTCGATAAGCCAGCTTGTGGGAACATGAATGATTCCAAAATGTCTGGCTCCGTCAGGAATGATTCTTCGGTGTTGCGCCGGGAAATTCTTGGGATCCGAATACCTGATGAGGACGTCTTGGCCGTTTTTTCGGTAGCACCGGAACCAGGCTAACGCGCGTCCATGTAAGCCGATCGTCCACAGATCGTGCGTCATTCCGTCGGCATCGAGTGCTTCGACAACACGCAGATGCCGACCGCTCGCCGCCTCGCCCAGGCGCTGTTCGAGCCCTCCCATGGCGATGAACCATTGGGCCAGGGCCCTGTCGCCTTGCGTCTTCGTGGAAGCCGATGCAAACCACACATCGTCTCGCAGGGAAGGGACCTTGCCAGCGAAGGTCTCGGCGATTTTCGGGAAAGCGCCGCTTCCGAAAGTGACGACGAAGAAGTCATCCAGGCGTCCCCATTCCCAAACGGCCCATCCGGGTAAACGTTCATCCGTTAAACGTTGAAAGGGGAAACCGGCCGCATTCTCCTGTTTCAGGACTGCGACATCAGAGTGAGTGTAACGACCGACGATTCGGTTCAACTGCTGGAGCACGATCCGATGCTCACCATTCGTTCGGAAAATGACCGCAGCCTGGAGGTTTTTGAGGCGCAGACTGACGCGGTCCGACGCCTCGGCCGAATCTTCGGGTGTGTGGCGAACGACCCGGCTCGAAACGTCCAACAGCACGATGGCGTGCTCGAACTGCCCCAACAAAGGGAGCGCGGCTCCGATATCCGCGAAGACTTGCCCTTCATCAGGAATCAAGCCGCCGGCGTTCAGGATCGCCAGAATCGAACCGATCGACACGGGGGCCTGCGTTTTTTTACTCGTGCCTGGCTGGGTGGCCGCCTCTCCCTGGCGTTTAGGGTCGCCATAGGGCCGAGCCATATAAGCCACGAGGCTGTCCGCCGGCACGAGCGACGAGATTTCCCGAGGCGCGTCGACGCCGCCAGGATCAGCGGGCGCAGACCGCCACACACCCGAAATCGCGATTACCGCCGCTGCTGCCACAAGAAAGTAGCGGTGAAGCTTTTTGTTCATCCAATCAATCTCCTTTGGCTTAGCAAGGTCGCTCCGGATGCCCTTGGCCCGAATGTGCTTCGGGAGCGAAACTTCGCATTCTACGGAAGGACATCTCTCTTCGCCAACCGTCTCCGGCAGAGGGTGCCGTGGGCGATCGCATCCGTTCTTTGAGAAGAGACTGGCTCAAAACTTTTTCCCGGCAACCAGAATCCGGCAGAGTGAAACAGAGGAGGCGTCCACAGATTTGTTTTTTTCTAGAATAGCCATGTTACATTATACTAGAATATACCGATAGATTCGACAACGGTGGGAGGTTTTTCGTATGCTTACGTCGGAAATTGACCAGCCATCCAAACCACCCGCTCCTAGAACGGACCAACGGATAGGGCAGTCCAAACGCCGTTCCCTGCCTAAAAAACGTCGGGCGGTCGAAACGGTCGACGATTTCGAAAATCTCTTCACGAACCTGACAAAACCGACAAAACGGTTCGGGGTCGGTCTGCTTTTGGCCCTGGCTAACCGAACGGGGAATCAGGGCAATCTTCACGTTCTGCGGCTGGGCAAAGCCTTTTCGGCAGCGGGGCGTCAACCACTCTCGAGTATCCTCGACGAAGCTGATCCCTCGAAACTCGCAAAGCGCCTTGGAGGGCTCGCTCATCGAGATCGGATCGTCCTGGCCAAGGCCATGTTGCTCGGCGCGTCTACACATCACGAATTATCTCAAGCTGTGAAACTCCAAACAGGCCCTTTATATCATCATTTGCGGGAATTGGAGCGGACCGGAATCTTATGTCGGCCTGATCGTAATACCTACCGGCTGTCAGAAGTCGGACGGATCATGCTCCTGGTGGTCAGCGGGCTCGGGACTCTGGAGGAGGAAGGCGGCGGGCGATGGAAAACGAAACCATGGCGAGATCGCTCAAATCCACCTAAGCGCCAGACTGGGCGTTCAAAGCGAGCTAAAAGGCCGTCAGGGAGGAAGAAATCCAAGGTCCGATAAGGTAGGTTATGTTGCGTTCCCGGTGGGGCACCCAACCCTGGGATGCAGGCGACGGTTTCATTAGTTATTGGTGCATTCGATGTCGGGCCATGCCGTTTAGCGACGGAGTTCACCGAATTCCTTGGACAGGTCGTGCGTGTCCCACAGAATAATCTGGCGGCGGGTACGGTCATAACTGTATACGTTGAGCTTTTTAACGGCCGCGTCGGTGATGTAAACCAACTCCGTGTTCAGGGTAAACTGCCCCGTCACCACCACATAGTCGCCGCCTCGGTCCGCTTGACCGGAGGCCATCGCCTGGTTTTGTCCGCCGATCGTCGCGAGGATCACGCCGACCAGTAGGATTGTCGCGGTCACGGATAATACGCCGATTGTGAATCGCTGATTGGCTTGGTTTGCTTGCATCACGTGTATTCCCTCGGAAACATTGAGAAGGAAGCCGACCCCATTCCCGCTTTGGGTTTGCGATATCAGGGCGCGCTCCGAAAATCTCTCTGAAGGTCGCGGTACCCGGCATTGAATAACCGTCGATTGTTCTGATCACGATTCGGAACGAATACGTGCATCCGACGCTGAGCGAGATCGAGGACGTAGAGCGCATCGACCCCGTCGTGGATCTCTCCGGCCACGATCAGGTAGTTTTGGCCCAGCGGCGCCGCCTGTGCATAGGCCGATGGAAGGTGCCACGAAGATAAGATCAGGGTCGAGAGCAACACGAGGTTGATACCGACGAGTAACACGATGACAGCCCGTTTCGTCATGTTCGTACTCCTTGCGGCAATCAGTTGTGCGATCGCTTGTTGGCGTTAAAACCCACTCCGAGGGCTGCCACCAGAAAAACACCCGAGAGAACCCACTCGAGCACGGGATTCTTGTCGGGGAGCCGTTCAATGTTGTCACCAGTGACGGAGATGTCGTTAATCTGCGCGCCCAGCGGGGCCGCGAATAGCAAGAACACCACAACGACACAAACCATTATCTTCCGCATCACGTCCTCAGGCTCCGCTCAAGGGTAAAAATAACGACACAATACTATTGTAGGCAGTTTTTAGAGAAACACAACGCCGTCTTCGTGACCCACGCAGATGCCATTCTTGCGATCGTTCTGCTACGTCAACATGGGGACGCCGGCCAGACCGATTCAAGCGGCTTGCTGATCTCGCGGAAGGTGGCCCTTGGCACATGGACCGTGCGCCAGCTCTTCGATAACTGCTTCTCGTGCCTGGCATACTCCTCTACCCGAACCAGCCAGAAGCTGTATCTCCGACCCGCGAACCGCAAACTGTAGTCCTCCGCCTCCGCCTGAGGCGATTCCGCCGGTTTCTTCTCTCCCGCCAGCCAGTAAGCGAATATGAACACGGAGGCGTAGTCCTCGCCGAAAACGTCCTGCCAACTGAGCAGGCCCGTCACGTCGTCGCGAGTCACCCAATTCTTCCGGCGGACTTCACCGCCCCCTTTCGGGGAAACGCTTTTTCTGCCTTTGACGTCAACCAGGCAAGCCGGGCCCGATGCCGGATATACAATGTAATCGAATGCCTTGATCCCGGTCCGGCCCCGCACGAAATGGTGCACATCCTCGACAGCCACATAGGGTGTTCCGCGTCGATCGAGATACTTCTCGAAAGCCAATTCATAGTGTGTTCGCCTGATACTCACGCGCAGCCCCACCACCCTGTCCAAGGATCCACCAATACCGACTTAGCCCCCTATCATATCGACTGACTCGCCCATGAACAGTAGAACTCAACCGACTTCAACAAACACAGCCGCTTCCGGCCGCCCCATCTTGACGACCGTCATGCGGCACTTGAATTTTTCAGAACAGAATACATTTCTATATTTCCATAATAATATACAAGTATAGAACAAAAATTTAAAACACAACTTCGGAGCGACACAATCGAAATGCGACGGCGTCGCGACTCAACCCGGCAGCAAGCCACACGCTTTGTGCCGAGACCGGAATTCACGCGACAGTGAATGTCGAGGAGTCTTCGCTCGTCACGTCCTCCAGCTCCTGGGCAGTGTC
>CAZTAR010000202.1:0-8502 GCA_964611695.1 uncultured Planctomycetaceae bacterium
ACGCGCGCGGCTCTGATCTCCGCCGCGGAGGATGCCATCTCATGCCTAAAATGCTCTCATTGGACCGTGTCTCCCTGAACCCATCAACCGACGCGTGACGATGCGCCAGAGAACGACTGATAACAACCGAAGGCCACATCCAAAGTGTCACGACAGTGACACCGTGCAATCCGAATCACCCCGCTCTTTGGCCCGATAAGCACAATCATACCAATATCAGACCTCAACCCCGGTCCGCCGACGCATCTTCCCCATTTCCACTTGACCAACCCAAAAATGTATTGGAAGTTTACTGGGACGAACCGGATCGGCCGAGTGTGACGATCCCGAAGGACTGAGGACGGTGGAAAGATGTTAACCGCGGTTTCATCAGAATTGCCAGCCTACCTGCTGCCTCCCAAGGCAGAGGCGGAAGGCCGCGCACCATCAACATCCGAGTCCGGACCCGATGCGCGGGTGAGTGTGTCTACGCGCGGCGCCGCAGCTGCTCAGGCCCATCCCTCCGGAAGCGGCCTCTACGGACCCGACGGCCAGTTTGTCGAATCGACCGCCCAACGAACAGGACAGCAGCCTGCCACACAGGGACAATCGGACCCCGTCGCCTACGATGGCGCATCCTCTGGCGCTTCGTACTCCTTCCAAGCCGAGCAAGGTTACATAACTGATTCCCCCGACGAATCAGTTCAGATACACCCGGCTTCCAAGTCGGCGGAATTCCACGGGCGAGACCTGGGTCTCTCGGACTTTGACGCGACCATTCCCCCGGCCGCGAAAGAAGAACTGCGCTCCCTCGCCGATCGAATCGAACGCAAGGTCGGTGGCGCGAGCCTAGAGGCAAGGGAATACCGGCAAATGGCCGAGCTCATGTCCCGCGTAGGACGCCACGACGAAGCAATGGCCGCACTCGCCAAAGCCGAAGAGCTCGAAAAGCGTGGACAAACCCAGTTGCATGAAACCTCGCAAGAGTCCACGGACGCAACCAAACAGGAGGCTGGAGCCGCCGAAAAGACAGCAGCATAGCGCCCACGACCCACGTGGCATCAGCGTAGCGCCCGACCTCCGCGTCGGACGCAAAGATCAGATCCACGACCGTAAGGGAGCGGTAACCACTATCACAGCGGGCCCGCGCTCGGTGCCACTGGCGGCTTGTCCGCCAGTGCGATCTCACAAACAACCGCTTTCAGGACACTGGCGGGAAAGGCATGCGAGCCGTTTTCTTTGAGATATAGCCTCTCAAACCCCCTCCGCCGACAGCTTATCGCTCAAAAACTCCACAATACGCGACTTGTCGATCCGCTCCTGGTTACCAGTATCACGATCGCGAAGCGTCACCGTCCCGTCTTCCTTCGTCTGACCGTCCACCGTAAAGCAGTAGGGCGTCCCAGCCTCATCCATCCGCGCATACCGCTTACCAATGCTCGCCTTCACATCAAACGCCGCCGGCCAACGCTTCTTCACATCCCGGTAGATCGGCTCCGCAATCTCCGGCAACCCGTCCTTGTTCACGAGCGGGAAGATAGCCGCCTTGATCGGCGCAAGCCGCGGATGAAACGCTAGCAACTCAGGACTCGGCCGCGACGCATCCACCCGGTAAGCCTCGCAGATAAACGCCAACGTACTCCGGTCCGCGCCCGCCGAAGGCTCAATGACCGTCGGCAGATAACGGTAGGGGGGTTCAGCCTTCACCTTCTTCGCCTCGGCCTTGTCAGGGAACTTCGCCTGATCCCGTTGCCAGGCATCATCGTCGAAGTACGTCAAATCCTTCCCGCTGTGCTTATGATGCTTGCCAAGGTCATAGGTGCCACGGTGGGCGACACCCTCAAGTTCCTGCGGCTCATCGGCGAACGGGAAGCAATACTCGATGTCCGTGCAGACCTTGCTATAATGGGCCAGTTCGTCCTCAGTCTGCTCCCGCGGCCGCAGGTTATCCCCCGCCAGTCCCAGGTTCGTGTACCACTTCAGCCGAACATCCCGCCAATACTCCCACCACATCATCGCGTTCTCTTCCTTGCAGAAGAACTCGATCTCCATCTGCTCGAACTCGCGCGACCGGAACGTATAGTTCCGAGGGTTAATCTCGTTCCGAAAAGCCTTCCCAATCTGAGCAATCCCAAACGGCAACTTCAACCGCGTGCTGTCCATGACGTTCTTATAGTCAGCAAAAATCCCCTGCGCAGTCTCCGGCCGCAGATAGGCAACGGCGGACGAATCCTCACTCGCACCGACAAAAGTCTTGAACATCAAGTTGAAGGCGCGAGGTTCCGTCAGACTCCCCACTGCGCCACAGTTTGGACAATTGCACTCCTCTCGCACCTCAAGAAACGGAACTTCCTCCCAACCCGGATCGAGATGCCCTTTGAGGTTGTGTTTGGCCACGTACTTCTTGGCAGCTTTGTCAAACTGCCTCTCAATCTCCGCAAGGCACTCATCTTCAGATAACCCTGTGAAGCACCTGACAGAGTCTGGAAAATCAACCATAACGATTCCACCAGACTGGGCGGTCAGATGCCGTGGACTCGCACTGACCACGAAGACGTCAAGTTGATCCGCCCGAAACCGCGACTTGCACTCCTTGCAGTCCACCATCGGATCACTAAACCCGCCAACATGCCCGGACGCCTCCCACACCTTCGGGTTCATGATGATCGAGGCATCCAACCCGACCATCTGCAGCTCTTTCCCATCAGGCCCGGTCGGCGGATTCGTCACCATGTCATGCCACCACGCATCCTTGACGTTCCGCTTCAGCTCAACCCCCAACGGCCCATAGTCCCAGAACCCCCCGATCCCGCCGTAGATCTCGCTCGACTGAAAGATGAACCCGCGCCGCTTGCACAGCGACACAATCTTTTCCATCCGCTCAGATGACTTTGCCATGACGTCCTTCTCTGCAAAGCCGCGACCAAAGCCGCAGCGCTACCCTTGTTCAGTAAGATCGCTGTTCGCGCTTCTTTAGCGTCCCATATCACATCCCAAGATGGGCTCCCACCTCAGAGCGGGCTCCCGCCCCAGTAGCGGCCGACGCCCCTGTCGGCCGAGGCAAACCGACTGTTTCTGCCCCCCGAAACACAAACCGAAGCAGCCCCTCGCAGGCCGCGAAGCGGCGAAAGAAACTAGCCCACGGCGCAAGCCGTTGGAAACAAAGCCAACACTCCCTCACCAGCCCCGGAGGGGCGAAAGACCGCGTTTCCCGAACGCCTCATCACCCCACTAAAATAATGCCTAGCCGCATCAAACCCCTAACTCCTTATACCACAACAAGATGCGGATGCAATGCCGAGAATAGCCCGTCCAGCACCGTTCTTCGAAGCAACCTTCTCTCATAATCGGCACAGCATGCCCACTCCGCCAGTTCGGGAAGACGAGATGTAACTCCCTCCACCACAATGCGTTACATCGCCATCCCTTGCCCTCGCCCACGCGCCAAAAAAAGGAACATCCCTTGCTCAATCCACCACCGGGAAGAGAGACCCAAAACGCGACCCCAAAACCGGGCCGCCAAGTAGAGCGAGGGGAGAGGGCAATGATACTCAAAACAGCAAACTGGGTGACAGACCAATTCAACCGAAGAGCCAAGATCCTGATCCTGACATTCTTCACCTACGCCGCACTCTGCTAGGACGAGACCGTAGCGTCGGCCCCCCGTGGCCGACGAGGAATACCAATTAGTCTTCGCATTGCGTTAAGGAATCTTGCACCAGAACGCACAAGCCATCACCGATCAACTGCCAACCGGAAAAGCCGGTGGCCCGCCTGGCCAAGCAGTCCATCACCCGGTTCCACCCAAAGCCAACCGCGCACCTATTCCGCCGGCAGCGACTCGCCTTCCGTCTTCAGGCACGCTGCGCAAAACCCCCGAATCTGAAACCGATGCGACTGCGCTCGAAAACCGCGTGTGCGGGCAACCTCTTCGCGAAGACGAAGAACATCGACAGCGTCAAATTCGATGATCCGGCCACAATGTTGACAGATCATATGATCGTGCGGCAAATCGCCGTAGGTGTGTTCGTAGTGGGCCTGCTTGTGCGTGAACTGCACTTCTCGAACAATCCCGCAATCCACCAGCAGCTTCAGCGTTCGGTAAACCGTCGCCTTACCGACCCGCTCCGACGCCTGCCGCATCTCCAGCAGGAGTTGTTCAGCTTCAAAATGGCCGTTGTTCCGCATCACAGCCTGAAGCAGCAACCGACGCTCGCCGGTATACTTCAAACCGCGGTCTAGAAGGTACCTGCGAAATACCTTCTCCGCATTCTCGATGGCTTTCGGATTCACTGGCCTGGGCATCAAACACCCTCAACATCAACGATCACGCGAAGAACGCGCTGCATGACTCCATTCAAAAACGCTTTCCTCCACACTATAGGGTACTGGTACAGTTTGACTGGACGGTGCCACTGGCAGCTTGCTGCCAGTGCAGGCACGGGCGGTCAAGCCGCCCGCGGTACCCAAACTGTGCCAGTACGAACTATAGTGCCTTGAAACGATTTTAACCAAGACTCTACACTCCAACGCAGCCATGCGACAAGAGCACTTAGCCCGAAACCTGCGGATTGTCCGAAACGAATCGCGACACTAAGATCAAACTGCGTGAAACATGACCGACGATCACCTCGAAAACTTACCCCCGCATGACCGCCGAGGCTTCTTCGCCGCAGGCCTCGCCAGAATGCTCCGTCCTCTCGCCGACTATCTCGAAGAACGTCTGCCGGACGAAACGCCAACAGTCAGAACCCACCTCCGCCCGCCCGGCGCCATCGAGGAGGACGAGTTCCTCGGCACCTGCTTTCGCTGCGGGAGCTGTGTACAGGTCTGTCCCGCAAACGCGATCGAAAAACTCCGCGTCAAAAACATCCAACTCAACGGCACCCCGGCGATCAACCCGGCAATGCAACCCTGTGTCGTCTGCAACGACATCGCCTGCACCGCCACCTGTCCGAGCGGCGCGCTCCAGAGGGTCGACAAGTCCGGAATCCGCATCGGCCTCGCCCGCGTCGAGCCAAACCTCTGCCTTCGCATCAAGGGCGATCCATGCGAAAAGTGTCTGGAGATCTGCCCATACGACCGAGTCGCCATCCATCTGGACGACGCAGGCCGAGTCAAAGTCATCGACCCCAGCGATACCGGCCACGGCTGCACCGGCTGCGGCATGTGTCAATCCCGCTGCCCAACAACACCCCAAAAAGCGATCCAAGTTTTTCCATATTGAAAAAACCAACGCCAAACGACATGTAGCGTCGGCCCCCCGTGGCCGACGGGAATCACAAACGGCCTTGAATACTCACAACCCCGCCCCCAAGACTCAACAACACCACTATACCGGTTCACCCACAATCTGCATCTCTTCCACAAACGCATTCGGATTATTCGCCCACTTCTCCGCTTCGAGCGGTTTGACGATCCGCCGGTGGACGAGCCCGGCCAGAGAACGCTCCAGCGTCACCATCCGTTCCGTCGGCGTGTCCTTCGTCCGTGTTTGCATCTGCGAATAAATCTGCTCCGTCTTCGACTGTCGGATGAGGTTGGACACCGAATAGATGTTGTTCAGAATCTCCATCGCCACAACGCGACCCTTCTCATCCGCCCGGGGAATCAGCTTCTGCGAAACGATGTGGCTCAAACTTAGTGAAAGCTGGCTCGCGATCTCGTCCTGCCGGTTGGGCGGAAAGAGATCGAGGATCCGCGAAATAGTCCCCCGAGCATCGCGGGTGTGCAGCGTCGAAAACACAAGGTGTCCAGTCTCAGCCGCCGTCAATGTCCAAGACGTCGACTCCGTATCCCGCATCTCGCCGACAAAGATCACGTCCGGGTCCTCCCGAAGGCAATCCCGAAGACCCCGCTCGAAGCTCGGCACATCACGGCCCACCTCCCGCTGTGAGATGATCGCCGCTTGGCTCTTGAGGCGATACTCGATCGGGTCTTCGAGCGTCATGATCCGACAAGGCCGCGTTTGGGAAATCCGATCGATCAGCGAGGCAATCGTCGTCGACTTCCCCGCCCCGGTGATACCGGTCACGAGTACGAGCCCTTGCTGTTTGGTGACGATGTCGCGCCAGACGCCGTTCGGAAACCCGATCTCCTCCACCGGAGGGACCTCCGCGTACAACGCCCGCAGCGCCGCGGCAACCCCGTCATTCTCGAAGAAGCAGTTCAACCGAAACTGGATCGTCTTGGCGGAACACGAGCTGTCCACCGACCGGTTCTGCTCCAACATTTTAATCTCGGAGTCGCTCAGCAGGCTAAACACAAGCGCCTTGACCGTAGCCGCATCTAGCGCCGGCCCCTTCATACGCTGCAACAACCCATCCACACGATACACCGGCGGGCACCCCGCCTTGATATGCAAGTCAGACACGCGCATCTTGCCCTGTTGCTCAAAGTAATCAAGCAAGTCCCGCATGCTCAGTAACCGGTCCGAGCCGACCGAATAGACTTTATCATCAAGGGCATGTTTGCTGGACATCGATCGCACTCCGAAATTCGACGAACCGGAACAAGATCAACAACAAGGCATGGCAGCCCCCCAAGGCTTGCCGTTTGGCAAAGGCTTGCCGTTTGGCAAAGGCTTGCCGTTCGCCCAAGGCTTGCCGTTTGGCGGATCAACCAATCACCTTGTTCTTCTGACGACGGAAAGACGCAAGGACAACAAACAACGGTGGGCCTATGTAATAGGATACGCCGACAACATCAAAAAGGCTACCCGTAGCGTAGACCCCCGTGGCCGACGAAAAACACCAACAGTCCCCAACGCCTCAGAATTGAATCAAAAAAACGGCACACTTCACAAACGATCACACTCCTCAAAGCATCGCTCACAAAGCCGACGCCCATCCGGCAGGTGATAAACCTTGTCAAACGCACCGCTACACCCCCCGCACATCCCGGCGGCCACCGGTGGAAGGAGTGTGCCATCCGGCCGATGAGTACGTTCAAACTCCTCACGCGCCCCGCGCCGCCGTTTCCTTCGAAAGAGCCAAACCTTGATCCCAGTCCAACTACTCACTACCAGCAGCACAAGGAGAAACCCAAATACCAACAGCCCGATGAGCAACTTGATATTCAAAGCAAACATCTCAAGCTGTCCCATCACACCGCCTCCTCACATCCCACCAAGCGGCAAAAGAAACCAAGCTCACGGCGCAGCCGTGGGTCAAGATGCCAACTAGGCCGCGTAGGTCGGGTCAACGGACCCGACTCACACGGCTGATCACTATCAGCTAATAGCTACAAACCATTCCCTCACCGATACAACAACCCCCGAGCTCGCGCTTCCGACACCTCTATTTGGTATCGAGCGTACTCCGCCGCCGCGCCATCGAGCACCCCATCCCCCAACTCCCCACGAACGATCGCCTTGAGCATCCCATCCAGCAAATAGGCCTCCGGCACCACAGGGTCACGCACGAAAAGAACGGAGTACAAACCATGATCCACAACGGCCTGGTGCAACACCACCGCGCTGCGGGAACACAGATAGAACACACCTGCCTGATAGGGGTGTTCGCCCGCCACCAGCGATGCAAAAGGATCCCAGTACGCGTCCAGCATCAGGTTATGCCCGAAGTAGCCCACCACCGCACTGCCCGCGCCGAAGGCAACATCATGACCATCGACAGCCAACACGGTCTCAGCATCCGTCATCGCATCGCGAAGCGGCTGCTCCATCGCCGCGGCAATCGAGCGACTGGGCCAAGCATTCGCCAGAACATATACATCAAACGGCGAAGTCACGCCAAGCGACAGCCAGGCCTCCGTCGGCGCCGCCACGCGATGGAAAACCACCCGGCGAACAATCTCCCCGCCGCCGCCGTCATCGGTAAATGCCCGCCGCCACCCGCCTGCATTGGCGAGATGAGTCTCCACGCCATACAACGCGCCCCAACAAAGATTCGTCGAAGGATCGTCGCCGTCTCCAAACCGCGATGCCACGGTGGAGGACGCGTGATCAGCAAGCCCCACGTGGACAGTCACGGTGAAATAGCCCTCAGCCTCGATCATCCGAACGGCGGACTGTTCAAATGGTATGGGTTCAGGAAAGGTCGCGGATTGAAGCGACGGAGAAGGCGAGGCAGACAGCGAAGCCGCCCGAGGTTCGACGGCCCCTCGATCCCGCAACGCGATCAAAGAAAAGAAACCGGCACACCCGACAACAACCGCAACAAAGCTCGGAAGGCCGCGCCGCCACCTCACCGAGCCGGTGTTCATACCATCGGTGTTCATACGAAAGGAGAGAGCCATCGACCTCCCCAAACCAGAGCACTACGGCGCCGCTGTCGGCTCCTCAAAATCGCCCGACACCTGGTGCCGAACCTCCAACGCGACATCAAAGTTGTGCAACCGACTGAGCGGGTCCTCCAGGAAATACACCTGCAACGCATGATGTCCCGCACTGACGCGCCGAAGCGTCAAGTCGATCGGAAGCTCGACCGACTTACCCGGCGCCAACTCCAGCGGCAGCCGAGGGCAAACCAGATCGGAAGAGCACACTACATAACTCCAGTCACT
>CAZTAR010000203.1:0-8445 GCA_964611695.1 uncultured Planctomycetaceae bacterium
CATCCCCATCTGATCTCCGCCACAGAGGATGCCATCTCATATCTAAAAGGCTCTAAAGATCCTCCGTGAACAGGTCGTACATGTCGTAGTCATAGCCGTAAGGGGAGAAATCCGCGGGTTGCACCGTTGGCGTTGTGAAGTCGCCCGCCATGACATAGTCGTCGCAACCGCTCGCAGTCGCCAGCAAAAGGCTCGCAGCCGCCATCACCATCATCAGACTTGTTCGAATCTTGTTCATCGTCGTTCTCCTCGCTTAGTTGCCTTGTGTTCCCGGTGAGCGACGCTTGCCGTCTCACGTGCTCCTCGCCAGTTCTTCAGCGCAGGAAGTCGACGAGCGCTCCGTGAAAAACAAAGTTTTTTCGGGGGTCATTCCTCCCGAACGTATCCGCGCTGACGACACCCACGCCCTCGGCTATAATTACGCCCTATGTCGTTCGTTATCGCGTGCCCAATGTGTCATCAGGCCGTAACGGTCTCTGGGGAGCAGACAGCATTAGCCCTTGCCTGCCCGCATTGCCAGGCACACTTTCAAATCAGCTCGCAGGGAAACGCGGGTGTCCCACTGGCAGCCCCCCTGCTTTCCGGCGATCCCGCGTCCGCGAACCGACGGTTTGTCTTCTCCTGCCAGCGATGCGACTCCAGTCTTGAGGCGATAGGCAGCCAGTGTGGGAAACCGGGTCGATGCCCCACCTGCGGGGCAGCCTTCACCGTGCCCGAAATCGATCCATCCACCGGTCGTGCAATGAGCCCGGCCCTCGTGGCGGACGACGGCCAACTCCCCACACCCATGCACGCCTACGCGACTGCCGGCTCCAATGCGCCCCAGATTCACCGGCGCCCGGACGGCACTCAGGTGATCCTCTGTCCGAGGTGCCGGCGAGAGATGCCCGTCGACGCCGACGCCTGCACGGCGTGTGGAATTCCGTTCACAGCGGAAGGCGCGTCCACCGGTGAGGGGCCTGGACCGAGCAGTAACAACATGGCCACCGCTTCCCTCACCGCGGGAATTCTCGCGGTGTTGTCGTCCTGCCTGCCGATATTAGCACCGGTGGCAATCGGGTTGGGAGTCGTCGGGATTGTGCGAGCCGATGCGATCCGTGGCGGTGACACCGGACGCGGGATGGCCATCGCAGGGATCGTCTGCGGCTGTGCGGCGATCGCACTCTTCGTCCTCTTCCAATTGACCAACATCCTGTAGGATTGAATACGCAAGGACCGGCGAGACGCCGACCCTCTCTAACAACGAGACGCCCATGCTTCCCACGCGAGAACAAACCGCCTCCACTATTTGTCAAATGGACCGGAGCCGCTGTAACCGCCTTGAAGATGCCCGCACGCTTGAATGGCTTGTCACAAACGGCCGAGGCGGTTTTGCCATGGGCTCGGTCGCCCAGATCCTCACGCGGCGCTATCACGGCCTCCTCGTCGCGGCAATCGATCCACCCGTGGAGCGATACGTCCTCCTTGCGAAGCTCGACGCGTTCGTCACGATACGGGGCAAGGTCCACCATCTGGCGGCAAACGAGTACATCGACATCATCCGCCCGAAGGGATACAAGCTCCTCGAATCCTTCACGACAATCCCCTACCCGACCTGGCGATGGCGCGTTGAGGGAATCACGATCGAGCAGACTCTTTGCATGGTCGAAGGCGAAGACACGACCTTTGTCCGGTTCCGCGTTCTTGACAGTGACGAACCCGTGGAGTTGAGCGTCCGGCCTTTCTGCGCAAGCCGCCACTTCCACCATCTGGACCACCGAGACGACCTGACCGGATGGCACGCGGACGAGGTCGAAGACCGGCTGGTGTTCCACTGGCCCGACGATCGCCCCACGTGGGGTCTGTCCCACAATGGGACGTTCCAACCCAAACCCGACTGGTTCTACAGCTTCTTCCTCCGCATCGAGCACGAACGGGACTACGACAAGACGCAAGACCTGTGCACGCCCGGCCTGATGACCGCCACGCTTCAACCGGGTGACGAAACCGGCCTCATCTTCGCCGCTTCCACGCAGGATCGATCCTGGCGTGACTGGCAGGACGTCTTCAACCGGACGGCCTCGGCCAATGACAAAATCGAAAACGACGCCGCGACCGCCGGCATCCCGACCGACGATCCGCTGACGCTGCCGCTCCTTCGGGCGACGCGCGACTTCCTCGTCGTCCGAGACGGCGATCTCAAGACCGTCATCGCGGGCTATCCCTGGTTCGGAGACTGGGGCCGAGACACCTTCATCTCACTGCCCGGCCTATGCCTCGTGCCTGGCCGATTCGACGACGCGCGGCGGATCATCCAAGCCTTCGCCAACCATGTCGATCAAGGCATGATCCCCAACCGCTTCCCCGACTTCGGCGAGCCGCCCGCGTACAACACCGTCGACGCGACGCTCTGGTACATCCACGCGATCGACCGCTACATGACCTACACCGGCGACTGGGAGTTCGTCGCCGAGACGATGTTCCCAGTCATCACCGATATCCTCGCCGCACATGAGGCCGGCACCCGACACGGCATCCGGCTTTGTGACGACGGGCTCATCACTCAGGGAGAAAAGGGCCTGGCCCTCACGTGGATGGATGCGAAGCTCCACCCCGACCGGGCCATCACGCCGCGAATCGGCAAGGCCGTCGAGATCAACGCCCTCTGGTACAACGCCCTGCGAATCGCCGCTTCTTTCGCGCAGCGTCTGGGGAATACCGAACGGGCCGAACACTGGACCCAGACCGCGGACCGCGCGCAATCCACCTTTAATCAGCGCTACTGGAACGAAGTGCGGCGGTGTCTCTTTGACGTCGTCGATGTCAATAAACAAGATGGCGAGAACGATCCGGCGGTCCGTCCGAACCAGCTCTTCGCGATCAGCCTGACTCACCCCGTGCTCGACGAATCTCGATGGGAACATATCGTTCGCGTCTGCGAAAAGGAACTCTGGACGCCGATTGGAATGCGTACCCTCTCGCCGAACGATCGGGCCTACTGCCCGCGATACGAGGGTGATCTCGAAAGCCGAGACGAGGCCTACCACCAAGGCACAGCCTGGCCCTGGCTGCTCGGCCCCTTCATTACTGCTTACGTCAAAGCGACCAACCCCAAGGGCTCAGACTCCAATCAAAGAGCCCCTGGCCTTGGCCAGGGGGTATCATCGGAAACAAGCAGCAGTGCCAGCAGCACGGCCCACGCCAAAGCCCGCAGCTTCCTCGACGGGTTTCTCCCCCACTTGAACGAAAACGGAATCGGCAGCGTCGTGGAAGTCGCCGACGGCGATCCGCCGCACACCCCCGGCGGTTGCCCCTGGCAAGCCTGGAGCGTCGCCGAACCCCTCCGAGCCCTCTGCGAAGACATCCTCCGCACCCACCCGAGCAGAATAGCTTAAAGCTTTCGCTTGAGACTGCTTGCGCCGAAAACCATTCCACCGCATCGGCGGCAGATTCAGCTGGACTCGCGGTCACAGTACCATGCGTACCCTTCGTGAAAGAAGAATACTGCCCTCCGGCCGGGGCGTAGCGAGAAGACCGCATCCCGAACAGTGTCGCAGGCCCTGTCCGTAGCGTCTTCGGTCCTCATGAAGCTCGGGTCGCCGACACCGTCAAAATACAAGCCGGGGCCCGGTCCACACAATTGAATGAGGTTCTCGCTATGCACCTCGTCGCCATTCAGCATTGTGCAGTATCGCTCATCAAGGTGTCTCTCAAACTTGACGAGTTGGTCCTTCGCTTTCCGCGGCGATTCCAGGAGAATGTGAATCCACCTCTTGCGAAACTCCGTTGCCACAAAGCGCTGGGCGAACTTCAGGAGATGTTCTCTGGCTAGATCATCCATCGCTATGCTCTCGACCCCGCTCCCCTTGGTTATCGACCCACACGGCTATTCAACGCCCTCACCGCGCGATATTCCATCCACACAAGCCCAGGGCAAGCTTGCCCTGGGCTTTGAAGAAGAATCCTCACTATCCCGATTGAACATCTTCACCGCGATCAACCACCTCATCTCGAAACGTCCATACCGCTGCCCCGTGCCGAGCGTGTGCGAGAATGTAATGAAAGACGTTGAGCTGATGGCTGCGATCGCGCACTGGCAAAGTCCGACAGCCTCGGGCCCAGACCGTGCCTAACAGACCATGCCCTCGCAAGATCATCGACGAGTGCATCTTCGCTCTTCCTATCCAGTGCTTGGGACGACGATCACCGAATCGAGCCAACAAATGATAATGGTGATTGTCGACGGCAAGGGCAAGCACTTCGACACTGTCGGCTCGGAGTTTATCGACGATCGCATGAGCTGTGACTTGACGCTGCTCCTGGCTCAGGTAGACGGGCTCCTTCCTCATCAGGCGACGGGAGAGATCCAGACGATTCTCATACGCCCCAGGCGGAGGCGGGTTCTTATAGTCGCCCATGACATTTCGGCGGGGATGTCGCTCGCGAAACCCTCGGGGATCGCCTGGAAGCCATGTGCCGTAGGTATTGCCGTTGCAGTGATACCAGTCGTTCCAGGGTCTCTCCAGCGGCATTGGAGATCTTCCTTATGACAGATGCTGAGAGAAACACCGATGCGCCAGACTCCCATCTTATGCGCAGCGCTGCTCTCACAAAAGCACAGGGCAAGCCAGCCCTGGGCTTTCGCGCCATCGGCACGCTCTCGCCGAGGCATGCTCAATCCAACCACTTCGACCGCTGCCGCAACCGCTCGGGCATGTACGTTTCCGTCACAAAGCTGATGCTCTTGGTCAATAGCGATTCGACTTCCATCTTGAAGCCGTGCTTGAGCATGGCTTCGATTTCTTTCTTCCATTCCCGCTTACCCTGGAACCAGGGATAGGCAAGAATCTGCTTCGCGCGTTTGATGTCCTTGTCGTCGATGGCGATCTTCACGTCGTCGGACAGGCCGTATTCTTCGTAGTCGTGGCTGCGGACCCCGATGAACCTCGCGTCGGGTACGGCCATGCGCTTCGACTCGAATGCCAGGTTGATCGAGCCTTGCTTGATGACGGAGTAGATGTAGTACCCCCACGGGTCATTGTCGAGCAGGCAATAGAGAGGCAGCTTCAGCTCGGTGTGCATGCGGTGCAGCAGGCGGCGGACGCCGCGCGGGGGTTGGCCGTTGCCGTGCGTGAGGATGCAGTTGTGCTTCTTCCAAAACTTGTCCTCGTTGAACCGCTGCCAGACGGTGTCCTTTTCGACATGCAGGATGAACTTGGCGTTGCAGCGTCTTAACTGGAACACATCGGGCTCAACGATGCCGGGGATGCCGAAACCGCCCGCGCCCATGCGGCGGAGGTCGATTTCGTCGCCCTTGCTGACAATGGTGAGATTGCCGGCGATCGTGCCGCGGCTGCTGGCGAAGACGTGGAGTTCCTCTCGTAGCGACTCGAGCGCGACCTCGACGTCCTCAATGACAGGATCACTGTCACCCTGGTTGTCGAAAGTCTTCTCCTTGGTGCCGGGGATGGTATGCTTGGAGAGATAATACAGCCCACGAATACTGACCGTCTTGTCCTCGTCGATCAGCCTCTTGCACCCGCTGGCGATGAGGACCGTCTGCATGAACGTTTTGGCTTTGTTCAAGTCGAAGAAGTTCCGCGTGGCGGTCTTGTCACCCATCTCGATGATCCGCTTCGCCTTGTTGTACTCGGCGTTCGAGAGCGTGCGAAGTGGAATCTCGATCGCGGGGTCACGGCGAGCTTTGGCCGAGGCAACAACCGACTCGGCAAGACCCACGATCATCTCAGAAGTTGGCGTCTTACCACGGCGTGAACCTCGCTTGCGGCTGGCGGGCTTGGTGGCCGGCCGCTTTGAGGCTTCCGTTTTCGTGGTCTTGCTTGTGCGTGTTGTTTTCTTTGTCTTAACGGTGGGTTTCTTGGCCATCCGTGGTACCTCGTTGGGGTGTGCGTCTTGACGTGTAGATCGCCGTCTAGCCGCCGGTGTATTCGGGCATACGCGTCCAGCCTTCTTGATCGGGCAGGGTGAGGGCCGAACGAATCTGGCCCTGTTCGTTCATCTGGTGCTGTTTGTCGGTCTCGAGGAAATATCGCTTGCCATCCGTGCCGGTGTGGTCGCAGAACGGCGCGAGTCGGGGGTACATGTCCCGTTGAATTTGCGCGTTGGTCTCCGCGCGGTTCCTGGTGATTTCGGCGTCGACCTTTTGACAAAACCTGTCAACGTCCATGACGACGCCCTCGGCGTTTCTCTTCACTTTCAGCAGCTCACCCACCCAGCGCATGTTGAACTCGATGGAGTTCAGCATCGTGGCGATGATCGGCTGCCAGCGTTCAACTTCGTCGCGCGGGGCCCTCATGCTGATGTTCAATCGGGAGGACCACATCGTGATGCCGGGCGTTTGAAGATAGCCCAGCGCGACGACAAACGCCTCGCGATAGGGCAGACCGCCGATGATGTGGTCCACGACGACAAGGGCCGCCTGGTGTGACACGCCTCCGCCCATGGCGCCCTGCAACGCACCGTTGACAATCGCTGTCTCGCGGTCATAACGCTGCACAACCGATGGGAGACTCTTGCTCTCGACGATTTGCGCGCCCTGGAGTCCGCCGCGCTGACGTGGGATCACGAACTCGGTGATGTAGGAGGCCGCGTCCATCGTGGGGCAGGAGATGAAGCCACCGTAGTTACTGCCCGTCGGGAAGCCGCCCATCTCGTATGCGGGGGAACCACGGAGATCGGCAAAGTGAACCTCCTGGTAAGCCTGGATCACGACGTGCTCGTCTGGGGAAGAGACCTTGAAAGCGAGTTCGACCGGATTGACCAGATCGACGCGGCTCATGTTGTAGATGCCCTTGTGGTTGACCTTCCAGGTCAGGCCGCCGGTAAAGCGCCATCCGCGCGGCATCAACATGCGGAAGACCTCAAGCGGACGACCAGACGCATCACGAAAGCCCTGAGTGTCCAGGCACTGGAATATCGCGTAGTCCGTTGTCGCGGGCGCTTGCGCGCTGGGGCCGGTAGGTTTGGGTTGCTGGGATGATGGGGGCTGAGTCGGCCGGGCAGGTTCGGCGATCCCGGTCGCGCTGCCGCCCAACGGGTTAGCGGGCTCCTCCTTCTTGGGCGGCTGCTTCTCAGAGGGTGAGCCGCCGAGCGGGTTCTTCGGGACGATCTTCTTCTGGAGGATGTGCGTCTTGCCGCCCGTCGTCAGGGTGAGCGTGATACCGTCGAACTTGGCGGTGAAGTCGAACCAATGCTCCTCGCTCTGAAACGAGCCGTTCAGGGTGTCGCCCTCCGCCTTGGCGCGGACTGGGAACTTGCGGTCGCCCATCGAAAGGTTTCCCTGATAGCCATCCGCCGCGGCCCTGAGGATCAGCTTCATTTCTGTATTCGAGTACTCGCCAGCGAAGTTGGTGTTGTCCGTCTTCGCTGTTGGCCCAGGCCCATCCGTCTTCTTCTCGCTCAACAGCCGTGAACGAGATTCGAGCGTCATCCGCCCGACGCCGTCCAAGTCGGCCTGTGGTGTCAAGTTTCCATTCTCATCCGGTGCCGAGATGATCCCGCTCACGACGACGTTTCCCGACAGGTTCAATTCGACCATGCGACCGGCCGCGACATCCATCAGACCGCGGCCTTCGAGATTCGATTCCGTGAGCGTGGCGATCCGTTGACCGCCTCCTTGTTGTGCCGCCACCACTTTGAGTTGGACGCGAATGGTGATTTCCGCCATCTTCCGGCCGTTCTGAGTCGAAACGCTTTTGATTGTGCAGGTGATCGATCCTTCATCATCCTCACCGAGGTCAAATGCATTGGCGACGGATTCCTTCTCCCAGGACCACGACTCTCCAACCGCCAGGGGTGTCTTGGGAAACGCGCCGAGATCAGGTTCGAACAGATCTTCCAGAAAAGCATGCACCTCCGGAATGTCTGCGTCGGCAGGCTTGATGTCCGCGCCACCATCGGGACGCCGACTCACCTCGATCGTCTTGCCCGCCATTGGGAATCTGATTGTCTGCCTCTGCCCGTTCTCTTCCACTTCGCCGCCGCAATTCGACCCGAACTTGACGCGGGCAATCATGGGGACGTTATTGGTGACCTTGATCGCTTCCCACTCTGTTTCGTGTGTCTGGCGGGACTTCTGTCGGTTTGTTTCGGCGACCTGTTGCTGAACCTTGACGGTCGTCGTCATCTCAAACGTGTTGACGCGCCGCTCGGACCAACATTGCCCCGCGATGAAGCGAGGTTTGATTTCGAACTTGTCCTCGCCTTGCACCGCAGCCGGCAAACACAACAGGGCCAATCCCATCCACATCGTTCTTCGTATCATCGCGTACTCCTTCGATAAAAGGCTGCTCGTGCCACAACACGCTTGGCGTATCACCGGCAAAAGCCGCTCATGCGGTTATGGTACCCGGGACGACGTCTTGATGGAATCGTGGCGGGGGGGGCGACACAGAAGTGAACCACCACCACCTGAAGGCGGTGGCTTTGAGAAGGACTGAAGTCCTC
>CAZTAR010000204.1:0-8412 GCA_964611695.1 uncultured Planctomycetaceae bacterium
TGGCGTCCACCGCCAGCTATGCCCAAGACGCTATCGGCACGGCGTTTACGTACCAAGGACAACTCAAACAGGACGGCCTGCCCGTGACGGGTGACGCTGACTTCATCTTCACCTTGTGGGACGCGGCGATCGGAGGCACTCAGGTCGGCGAAACAGTACAGTCGGAAGTGGGAGGCCACTTTGTCAACAACGGATTGTTTACCATCGAGCTGGACTTCAACCCGCCTGCCGGGTGGATCTTTGACGGCACGACGTACTGGTTGGAGGTGCAGGTCGCCTACCCCGCCGGCTCAGGCGTGTGGGAAACACTCTCGCCGCGGCAACGACTTACGGCCACTCCCTACGCCTCGTTTTCAACACTTGCGACGGCAGTACCTTGGGCGGGCATCCTCGACATGCCGGCGGGTTTTGCTGACGGCGTCGATGACGTCGGCGACGAGGCGTTCTGGTCGCTGACCGGTAACGCCGGCACGACATCCGGAACGAACTTCATTGGCACCACCGACGACACGGCGCTTGAGCTACACGTCAATGGTCATCGCGCCCTGAGGCTGGAGCCCAATGGTGGGTATGCGATGGCGAAGCGGGCCAAGGAGACAATCGACCCAATCAAGGCGTCTCTTACAGGTGGCGCTGGTGAGGGATTCAGTTGGCGCGGCGAGCGCGCATGCCGCTCCGGAAACTCTGGCCAGCTCCCCAAAAACTGATCCATCGGTTATGAGAGTCTTTTGAGCCCGGCAGGGTCAGGAGATTCTCAATGAAACGGAAGCGACATTGTTCGGGGCAGATCATTCAGAAGCTACGGGAAGCTGAGGGGATACTGTCAGCCTGAAGGAGCAGGAGGTGGAGAACCGCCGGCTGAAGAAGGCGGTGGCGGACCTGACGTTGGACAAGCATATCCTGGGGGAAGCGTTGAAGGGAAATTGGTGAGCCCGACGCGGAGGCGCGAGGCTGTGAAGCATGCACGGGCAGGTCTCGATGAAGTGCCCGAGCGTCAGGCTTGCGAGGTGTTGCATCAGGCGCGATCGATGCAGCGGCATCGCCGGCGGAAGCCTGGCGATCGTCGTCATTGCGCAGAACTCGCAAACCGTTGGACCCAAGCCATTGTTCGTTACGATCGGCGCTCATAGATCAGCCAATACGTGACTGGAATCACGAACAGCGTGAAGATCGTTGATGCGAATAAACCGAATATCAGCGCCCATGCGAGTCCCGAGAAGACCGGGTCAATAGTGATCGGTGCGGCCGAGAGCATGGCCGTTCCTGCCGTCAGGAGGATGGGGCGTAGTCGCACCACCCGACTTTCCATGATCGCATCAAACAACGTCCGCCCCCGCGCCTGGGACAGGTGAATGAAATCCACGAGAATGATTGCATCACGGGTTACGATGCCGGCAAGCGCAATCATCCCGATCATTCCCGTCGCCGTGAAGAAGACTGGATCAGCGAATCCTCCAATTGTATCCCCGACTACGACATTGAGGAGCCAGAATCCGGGCATGATCCCCAGCATATTCAGCGGAATGGCGAGCATGACGACGACCGGAATGAGAAAGGAACGCGTTTGCCCCACAAGCAGAATGTAGATTCCGATCATCGCCGCGGCGAACGCCAGTCCCAAGTCGCGAAACACATCCAACGTTATCTTCCACTCGCCTTCGCCTGCGAAGTCGACTTCGATGCCCTCGGGAACGTGCCAACCTACACCGCTTCCGTTGCGAAGGAACGTCCGTCCGTCGACTGGCCGAGGCGTCGTCTCTTCAACCCAGCCGTTGCCAATGACGATCGCCTTCTGGGCGGGCGTCACCTGCGAAGCCGCACGATCCGCTTGAATATCCACTACGGCATCGGCGGGTGGACGGCCGGCAGTCTCCGCAAACACATACACAACCCGCCGGAGGTCCTTGTGGTAGATGGTCTTGTCGACGTGGCAGTTCTCCCAACGCCCGATCTCCGCGAGCGCGACTAGTGATCCGCCGCGCCCTTTCAGGTGGACCTGAGCCAGGTCGGCCGCGCTGGATCGGACCGGCCGCGGCACACGTAACTCGATGCGCAACGGATTTCGTTCGGTCGGCACGCGCAATGTCCCGGCCCCCATGCCGTTGAGCGCGATCTTGAGCGTCTCAACGACGTCCGCAACCGAAACACCGTTCAAGGCAGCTTTTTCCTTGTCGGTGATGAACACAAGTTTTGACTGATCGGACTCAATCGAATCATCCACATCCACGACGCCGGGCTCCGCGGCACACCGCTCCCGGACGACGCGAGCCGCTTTGATGAGATCTTCGTATGAGTGTCCGGGTTGGCCGTATACCTCCGCAACGATCGAAGAGATGACCGGCGGTCCCGGAGGCACTTCCACGATCTTCACGATTGCGTTATGTCGTTCGGCGATCGCGGTCAGTTCGTTGCGGATTCGCAGTCCTATCGCGTGGCTTTGCTGCGTACGGCTCTTCTTGCCTGCCAGGTTGACACGCATTTCGGCGACGTTTTCACCTTGGCGCAGGTAGTAATGGCGTACCATTCCGTTGAAATCCATGGGCGACGCGAGCCCGACGTATGAGGTGAAATCGGTCACTTCCAGAACGCCTTGAATGTACTCCTCCATCTCACGAACGCAGGCGTCCGTCCGTTCAAGTGTCGTCCCCTCATCGAAATCGAGCACGAGCAGAAGCTCGTTCTTGTTATCAAAGGGGAGCATTTTCAGCGGCACGTGCCGTGTCGCGGCGAGGCCGGCTGCGAGCAGAGTGAGGCCCGTCATGACAGCCAGGAAAACCCACGCTTTCCGTCGCGAGTGAAGCAGCGGCGCCATCAGCGGGTGGAAGAAGCGGTAAAGCGCCGATTCCTTCACCCTGCCAAGATCATGCGGGTCTGTCACATGGTCTGCGGTTTCGGTCCCTGAGTACTTGCGGCGCAGCACATGAAAGGCAAGCCACGGTGTGATGGTAAAGGCCACGACCATCGACATCAGCATGGCTACAGGAACGTTCAACGCCATCGGACGCATGTACGGACCCATCATGCCGGTGATGAAAAACATCGGCAGAAAGGAGACGATGACTGCCAAGGTCGCCGTGATCAGCGGCGGGCGGATTTCCGACACAGCTTCTAGAACGATGTGACGCGTCGCCCGACCATGAAGAACGAAATGCCGCGAGATGTTCTCCACATCAACGATCGGGTCATCAACCAACAGTCCCAGTGAGAGTATTAGCGCAAACAGCGTGACACGGTTGATGGAATACCCGAAGAGCAGGTTTACCGTCAGCGTGAGTCCAAACACGACGGGCACTGCCAGGGCCACGATGACCGCCTCACGCCATCCCATGCCGAGCGTCAGCAAGGCGATAACGATGAAGATCGCCACGCCCAGTGCCTCCACCAACTCGTTCACCTTGTCGTCGGCGGTCTGCCCATAGTTACGGGTCACGACCACGTTGATGTCGCTCGGAATGATGGCTTCCTTCAGAGTTTCGGCGGCTGCGAGAATTTCGTTCGCGACCGTCACAGCATTGGTGCCCTTTTTCTTCGAGAACGCAAGGGTAACCGCCGGGGCCGTCCCCGCGGTGATCTCGCCTTGTCCACGCTCTTCGCCCAGGAGAGTCCCTGTAAACGCCTTGCGGTGCTCGAATCCTCGTGCGCGCCCCCAGCCATGTCGCACGTAATCTGTCACCTCCGATGGACCGTCCACGACTCTCGCCACATCTTTCAACAGGACCGGGCGATCGCCAGAAACGTTGACGACCAAGTCTCGCAGTTCTTCGGGGCGGGAGAATGCAGCACCGGCCTCCACGCGAATCGCTTCGTCGCCTCGCAGAAACTCAACGGCCGTATCTGCAACGTTGGAAATCTCGATGGCGCGACGAACCTCAAGTGGTGAAACTTGGTGCGCGTGCATGCGCGCCGGATCGAGGTACACATGACAGACACGCGGCTGCCCCCCCAGAACGTAGGCGCGTGAGAGGTTCTCGACGGTCGACAAACGCTGCACGACTTCTTCGCCGACACGTCGCAAGGTGTAGCTGTCCGAAGTGGCACTTCTCAGCGTAAGGGTGAGGATGGGAACGTCGTCAATCTCGATCGGCTTGATTACCCATCCCGTTACTCCGGGCGGTACGATGTCCACGTGTTCGTCGATGCGCTTGTACAGCTTGACAAGACTTCGTTCCCGATCTTCGCCAACGAAGAATCGTACCGTGATGATCGCGCGCCCTTCGCGGGACATCGAGTAGACGTACTCCACGCCGTCGATTTCGAATAGCAGCTTCTCCAACGGTGTGGTAACAAGTTCTTCCACCTCTTCCGCTGATCGCCCCGGGAAGCTCACATGCACATCTGCCATGGGGACAACGATCTGAGGATCCTCCTCCCGAGGTGTGGCCGTCAGGGCCGCGAATCCAAGCGCCGCGGCAAGCAGGATCAAGATGAGCGATAGGTTGGATTCCAGGAACGTCCGCACAAGCGAGTTCGTGAAACCGTGGTGCGTTTCGATGCCGGCCGTACTCGGTTCCGTGGCCATGGCTGATGCTCACATTCTAAAGTGCCTTGACAACTGCCTCGCCTTCACGAAGACCGGAGAGCACCTCGATTTCTTCATCGAAGATCCGGCCGAGCTTGACGGCTCGACGGCGCATTCGTCCGTCTTGTACGACTCCCACCAGTTCCAGTTGGCCGACCCGTTCAACCGCCGTCCGCGGAATTACCAGGATCGATTCGACTTCAAGCGGAATCAGAATCCGGCCGAACATGCCG
Organism: uncultured Planctomycetaceae bacterium; assembly: GCA_964611695.1. GTDB lineage: Bacteria > Planctomycetota > Phycisphaerae > UBA1845 > UTPLA1 > CAZTAR01. The sequence continues at coordinate 4,753 of CAZTAR010000204.1, forward strand.
GAATACACGCCCGGTGGGCAGGGCCCTGTCACTTTGACGGAAAAAGACCTGCTTGCCGCCTCGGCTTCCGGAACGATTTCACTGATTTGCCCATCACAGGTGTGTTCCAGCGTGTCGATGCGCACGCCAATGGTCTGTCCCACCTGTAGCCGACGCGTGAGCGACTCACGCACGCTGGCCACCAGCTGCATGCGCGTGTGGTCGAACAGTTTCAACAGCACTTGCCCCGGTGAAGCCGTGTCCCCCACCTCCACACGCTTATCAACGACAACGCCGTCCATCGGTGATCGAATGGTGCAGTATCCAAGGACGGTTGTAGCTTCCTTGACCGCTTGCTTGGCACGCTCGAGCTCTGCTTCCGCCGATCTAAGCGTACTTTGCACACGGTCCCATTCGATTTGCGAAGCGGCCTCTCTCTCGATAAGTGCCTTGATCCGGTCGAATTCAATTTTGGCTTGATCGCGTACGCTGTGTGCCCCGTCGGCTGTCGCTTCAGCCTGTTGAACGCGCGCGACCAGATCCTCGTCCTCCAATTTCATGACGACTTCGCCTTTTGTCACAGCCTGACCGGCCGTCACATTCACTTCCACGACTTTCGCGAGCAGCTTCGACGCCACGGCCGTCTCGTGGACGGCGCGCACTGTGCCAACCGCCGTCTCGACACGCGGGACTTCGCGGACGCGCACGGGCGTCGTCGTTCTCGTTCCAACGGGCTCGGCCCGGGCCGATGCCTGTCCAGCATCTTGGGGCAAAGATTGGTCGATCTTGCTGTCAAAGCCGCCTGCCAGCCAAGCCAGCATGAGCACGACAACGACCAGAAACGAGGCTCCGACGATGATGGTCCGAACCAGCTTCCTTCGCCCGAGATTCCCCGTTTGAACCGTCATGGCAACGCCTCCGATGGATTGAGCAGATCGCTCGCACGTCGTTGCTGATCATAACACGCCCAGACCCTGTACGCACGTTTGCCGACCAGTCACCACAATCCGCCTGGATGAGGTTTTTCGTAACGACAGCTCTTTTGGATTCTCGGGGGGAATGCTCCATGACTTGTGTGACAAGATGCGTGGCTCGGTCGGGCTTACTCCTTGGGGGGATCGGTGGTCGGCTGGCTCTCCTTGCCACTCAGTTTCTTTTGAGTGTCTTCTGGGATTCGCGTGGTCGGGTAGGCCTGGGTGATTGCTCACCCAGGCCCCCTACAGATCCGGACGTGCGCGACTAGCGCATCCGGCTCCTCAGGAAAAGTCAGGACAGTTACTCATTTCTTGACTCCACTCAACCAAGTGGTAGCACGGAGGCATGACACGAGAAGCCCGAGCAGTCGTTGTAGGCGTTCCTCACCACGTCACGCAGCGGGGGAACAATCGCCAGGACGTCTTTTTCGTCGCTGACGACCGGCGACAGTACCTCGGCATGCTGACTGCCAAGGCGGAGCAGTACGGCCTGACGATTCATGCCTACTGCCTGATGACCAACCATGTGCACATCGTGGCGACGCCGCGGCACGAAGAGGCGTTGGCCAAAGGCATCGGCCGCACGCACTACTTCTACACGCGCTACGTCGACAAGCTCCACGGCCGCAGCGGCCATCTGTGGCAGAATCGCTTCTTCTCCTGTGCCCTGGACGAGCATCACTTCCTCAACACCGTTCGCTACGTTGAGCGGAACCCGGTTCGCGCCAGAATGGTGCGAAAGGCCCTGCGTTACCCGTGGAGCAGTGCCGGCGTTCACGTTGCCGGGCAGGACGCGTCCGGCCTCGTGTCGTTCTCGGAATGGCCGGCATCTTGCAGGGGCGAGCGATGGAAGAAGCTGTTGCAGGAGCCCGAAGACGACCAGACCATCAAAATGATTCGCGTCTCCACGTTCAAGGGACACCCCTTGGGCTCGGATCGATTCATCAGTAAACTGGAGACCGTCGTGGGCCGCCGCCTGAGGCCCCTCCCGCTGGGCCGCCCGTGCAAGAAGACGAAAACGACGAAGAAACGACGGAAAAAGTAGTAACTGTCCTGACTTTTGTCCCTGTTGCTGTGCAAGTCACAACCTGTAAGATCCCTTCCTCTGGCTCACCAGGGTCATTCATCGAGTACCGCGGCCCCGCCACGAGCGCCTCCAACACCATCAGCAGACTTTTCCACAGGCGAATCGGGAGATGATCGACATTTTGAACCTGGCCTCATGGAACATGCCGCACTCAGCTTACGTTTCAAGTCATCGGGGATGGGCGTGCCGCACTCGGGGCATGTGCCGCTTGTGTTGCCGGTGAGGTTGTATCCGCAGGCTAGGCATCTATTACCCAATCGTCTGTAATACTTACGAACCGGCATACGAAGCAGAAGAAAAAGTGATACTGCTGCGAGGAGCAAAGCTGGTGCCCAAAGAGGAAAGACGATTTGCGTCAGTCGCATTGGATAGGTTCCGTGCTGTTCTGGTTTTTGACTGCGTCCACCCCACGTAGGGATCCTGAAAGGCTCGTTCCAGTTAAGCATGAAGGTGAATTGGCCTGCGAACGACAAGCGGTTCCTTCGGCTTGTGAACATGTTTCTACAGAGGGCAATAGCTCTCGGGGTCTTTGCAGTGAAGTTACACACATGCATTTTGCCGCGGACAATCTCAACTTGCCATAGCCAGTTCTCTCCCCATTCACCCTGTCGGTGGAATGGTTCGACGAAGCTATTCACTCCAACAGCGACAATCGCCAGCGACCAAAGACCAAGGACACAGGCAAGATAAGGCGATACAAGCCGTCGCAGGCCTCGTGAGGAAGGAGTACGATCACCTGCTAACATGGTGGACTCACGTAGTGTGTTCTAGGTGGACAACCGGCTGCCTGCGTACAGTATTGGTCCCTACGCTCCACAGCGCCAGGACCACCCCCGACGGGGTTATCGCCAATCAATGCATCTACGCATTCTCCTAGGCAACACGAGTTACCCTGCGCTGCCTGACACTCAAGTAGGCAGTCAACCTCGTTAGTGGCTGCCCCGCACTCATCGTGAGCTATGTTGCATGGATCCTGATCGACCGGGAGCCAGCAATTGATGACCGCAGCTTCACAAGTTGGATTGCCACGGCATTGTGCCCAGTCAAGCTTAGCCTGACGACAATCTGCATTCAGCTGATCGATGTGAGTGTTTTCATGAGCCCAGACACAATCGCTGATGCAGCCGCTCGCTGGAGTACAGCTGCTTGGATCAATGGTGGGACCTGGATCAGGATCATTAACGTCACAGTGGACCTTCGTGGGGGCTTGGCCAGGTGGACACAGCCCCGAAGGGTCATTGTTCGTAATCGGATTCGGCTGCATGGACAAGTAGGAGTTGAGAACATGTCGCCTTGCCATCGGAGACGGTATTGCGAGGCTATCCTTGGTGCCGGACGGTTCTGCCGGCGAAACAAAGAGACCGGGCATTGAGACAACCGCCGCGGGGCTTCTGCCGGGTGCCAGCAACGCCTCATTGTACCACAGCGGATCTCTGGTCGTCCACCTCCCCGTCGGGCAGTCCACCATCCTGGCCCGATGGTCATTGAGCAGGATCTGGACGTCGTCGTGTTCGGCGTCTGATGCAGTATCGAGTGCGAAGTGCGGCCTTCCCTGGAACATGAACGGGTTGCCGACGTCGCTGAAGGCTTGGGCGACGGTTGGGGTGGCCGAGATCGTCC
>CAZTAR010000205.1:0-5188 GCA_964611695.1 uncultured Planctomycetaceae bacterium
CTCGTCGCAGTCCAGCGTGCCATCGATATCCGTGTCCGTATCCGGCGTGCCACAACCGCAGGTGCCTGGTTCCGTCTTGTCTGGATCGGCCGGGCAATTGTCGTTGCAATCCGCCGTGCCATCACCATCCGAATCGGTATCCGGCGAGCCGCATCCGCATTGGCCGGATGCGATCTTGTCTGGATCGGCCGGACATCCGTCGATGCAGTTCGGCGTGCCATCGCTGTCATCGTCCGTCTCGGGGTTGCCACATCCGCAGTCGCCGGGCGAAGTCTTGTTGGGATCGTTCGGGCAATCGTCGATGCAGTTCGGCGTGCCATCGCTGTCGTCGTCCGTCTCGGGGTTACCGCATCCGCAGTCGCCGGGCGAAGTCTTGTTGGGATCGGCCGGGCAATCGTCGAAGCAGTCCGCAACCGAGTCACCGTCCGAATCCGTATCCGGCGTGCCGCATCCGCAGATGCCGGGCTCAGTCTTGTTTGGGTCGGCCGGGCAATTGTCGTTGCAATCCGCCGTGCCATCACCATCCGAATCCGTATCTGGCGAGCCGCATCCGCATTGGCCGGGCGCGATCTTGTCTGGATCCGTCGGGCAGCCGTCGTTGCAGTCCAGCGTTCCGTCATTATCCGAATCCGCGTCCGCGACACCGCATCCGCAAGTGCCGGGTGCGGTTTTGTCCGGATCGTCCGGGCAGCCATCGTTGCAGTCCGGCGTGCTGTCGCCATCAGTGTCCGTGTCCGGAGTCCCGCACCCGCACACTCCCGGCGCGAACTTGTCCGGATCGTTCGGGCAGGCGTCATTGCAATCGGGCAAGCCGTCTAAATCCGAATCCGTGTCTGCCGTACCACATCCACAGATTCCAGGCGCGGTCTTGTTCGGGTCGGCCGGACAGTTGTCGTTGCAATCAGCCGTGCCATCACCATCCGAATCCGTATCTGGCACGCCACATCCGCAGGCGCCAGGCGTGATCTTGTTGGGGTCGTTTGGACAGTCGTCGATGCAGTCCGGGGTGCCGTCACTGTCAGAATCCGTGTCCGCAACGCCACATCCGCAGGTGCCGGGTGATGTCTTTCCAGGATCGGCCGGGCAATCGTCGATGCAGTCCGGGGTGCTGTCGCCATCGGAATCCGTGTCCGCAACGCCGCATCCGCAAACGCCGGGTGTGGTCTTGTCAGGATCGTTCTCGCAATCGTCGCATCCATCCGGCGTGCCATCTCCGTCGGCATCATCGTTGTCGTCGTAGCCGAAGCACTCATCACATCCATCGGGGACGCCATCGTGATCCAAATCCGCGTTGTCATCGGCGCCTTCACATAGATCGCAACCATTGGGCACACCGTCGCCGTCCGTATCCACGGCATCGTCATACCCGGCGCAGATGTCGCACCCATCCGGCACACCGTCTCCATCAGGGTCCACAGCGTCGTCGTGCCCGGCGCAGATGTCGCACGGGTTACCAAATCCATCGCCGTCGTCGTCCTCCTGGCCGGGATTCGAGAGTCCCACGCAATTGTCAACGTCGTCGCAAACGTCGTCGTTGTCGGCGTCCTCGCAAACAATGATCGCATTCACGAGCGGAAAGATGTTGGAGCCGGAGCCCGCACAGTTGTCTTCATCGAAGGCGGCGAAGTACGCACTATACGTACCCGGCGTCACCGGCGCAGTAATCTGGAACGTCGTGAAGACGGCGCCTGAGCCGAAGTCCGGGTCCGGCGCGGTAACACAGTTGAGTCCGGTTAAGTCCGGCGCGCTTGTATCGATCAACCAGCCGGATGTTCGCCAAATGCTCGTTGAACCGTCGAGCGTGACGAACATTTCGACGTCGATACTCGCTCCTGGCAGGACGGTGATTTCCACGCCATCGTCGGGGACGGTGAACCCGCTGTAAGTCACCTTCACATCCGTCACCACTCGATCGGCATGCACGTGTGCCGGCCAGGCTGTTATTCCAACGAGCAGGCAAAGACAGATCTGTACTGCAATAGGTCTGGCTCGTGACATCACTCACCTCCAAAAAGAACCCCAAGGAATGCCCCAGCGTGTGTCACGAACCGGCCCGGCAGCCTCTCGACGACCCCAGGCAATCCGCGCACACACCCACCGGCAACAGGTACACATCACCTGCTGTTATCGGACATTCCAACATTATCGGGCGAGAAAAACCCCAAGAAGTGATGCCAAACGCCGTTGATCGCATGGCAATATCTTCCCTTTGATACGACTGGAATGATCTGCGACGAGTCTTCCCACTTCCCCGAGTCCCTAAGACCGGACTCGTTTCGGCCATGCGATTGCGCTCCCGTCACCATCCGCACGATTTGTTCCGGCACGCGCGGCAGAGGCCGCTTGACCGCCCGTGCCGACACTGGCAACAAGCTATTAGAAGCACCTGCTATCCAATTGAACCAATCGCGAACGCGAGCCCGGTGATGGGCCGCGGAACGAAGACGCGCCGTCCTCTGATACGTCAGCGTAACGTCGGACTCCGGCAGAAGAGCCGCGGGCTTCAGCCCGCGCGGCCACCCGAAAACTCGATGCCCTCGCGCTGCGAACAACCGCGCGGACTGAAGTCCGCGGCTCCTCAAACAGGTCAAATCGCTGTCAAACTAACCTGTCTCGCCACACGATTGTGGTACGCGCGTTCCACACTCCGGGCAAACGCCGCTGGTGTTGCCGGTGAGGTTGTAGCCGCAGGATCGGCAATGCCCGGCTTTGTGGTAATGGCGGGGGAGCCAGAAGAAGTAGTAGGCTACAAGGAATGAAAAGCCCACGACGAGCAGCCACAGCGGAACTACCGCACGCCACTCGTAGTTTGCCTGCGCCGACATCTGAGGCTCGTACTCCCAGTCCGGGGGCCCGAAGAGTTCGTGGCGCTCGCCCTCGATGATCGGCCATCCCAGGCGTATCAATCGCTGGAAGAGGTTCCTTCCGGTTCCATCATTCGAGAACGGCTGCAGGTAGTATATCTCACCTGGAAAACGATGAGGGTCATCTTCATGCCAGAGGCCGGGACCATAAGCTTCGAGATGACCCCGGAACAGCCTAAGTGAGAAACCTCGCACATTGCAGTTTAGCCATTCATCGTATCCTGTAACCGCCCAGATCCACCTGAAAAACATGCTGCCAATAAAAAGGCTTAGGGAGAACATCCAAAAACACAGCCAAACCCATCGGCGCCATCGTTTCGATGTTACACGAACAGACATATGGGCCTTCCTCGGCTCGCTGGGGCAATCGTTAAGGAGAGGGATGGGTTGCCGGCCTGGGTTTCTTCCCGCCGCCAATCCGCTTCCACTTCCATTCTCTGCCCCCGAAGTGGTTGTCCTTCTTACGACGATAACGCTTCACCTCGTCGTGAGCGATCTCTCGAGTATTGACAGGCCTCCGCTTCTTTGGGTCTTTGTGGTAGTGTCCCTCACCGATCGTGACCTTCTTCTTCTTGCCGTCATTGTCTATGACAACCATCGTATGATCCATCTCCCCACCTTCCCCCTCCTGCAGCACCAGATCGCCAGGTTCGAGGTCGCCCGGCCTTAATGGATCGTAATTATCCGAAATATTCTCCGTGCCAACATCGTCCTTCACTTTCTTAAAGAAGGTATCGTAATCATCAAAATCCCTAAAATCGATCCAACCGTATATGTTGTTGCCCTTTTCGTCCGTTGCCACGGGCGCCCAGAACCTGAGCGGGAGCTTGTACTTTTTCGCACACTCCAGCAGAGCACGCAAAGCTGTGTCAGCGCAATCTTGGTCTTTGTTCTTATCCTTGGCCCATTCCTATAGCTTCTTAGCAATGCACTTCTTGACTTTGTCGATCATCTCTGGCGTCCACTCACACTCAGCCTTCCAAGCGTCGAGTCCGAAGGGATCCAGCCAGAAGGTTGGCTGCGAGAACACATCCTCATACAGGTTCGCGGTGCCAGCGTCGTACTCGATCGGATCCCTCGTCAGCCATCGTCCAGTCACCGGGTCGTTCATGGCGGCGGCCGGGACAGTCGTGGCGAGCACGAGCAGCGTTGCCAGGTGGCCGAGACAGGCCTTCGATCTGAATCTCTCGATCATTGTAAATCTCCCTTCAATTGCACTTGGGTCTCCGAACGTTGTCAACTCATCTCACATGCCTCACCGCGACATGGGCCAGATACGTTCAAGCGGCCCGGGGCGCGGTCGTCGCGCGGACCTTGCGTGCCCCGTGTGACGGGGTTCGAACGCAATGAACAACCTCAAGGACCGGTGGCCAAGGTGCAGCGTTGCGAGCGCAAAAAGCCCGCACACGCATACCACTCGTCAACCGATCACAAAACCATCTTGGTTCCTCGCAACCGTGGCCGCGAGGTCAAAGGCATGTCACTAACGAAGTGTGGACGGTCGTGCCGGACTGCCAATCTAAACAAATCACGAAAACGAGCATTGTCAAGTGCTTGGGGTGCAATTCTTGGATCAGACGATTGTCGAGGCGATCCACCAATGAACGGAGTGGAACGCGATACCTCGCGAGTCGGGCGTTCAATCCTAGCCCCGAGCACAAGCGAGCGGGTGCGAAGGCGTGTAGTCGACAGCAGAAGACCCCGCGCTGGCGCTTGGGGCTCGGATCAACTCCGCTGAATCTGGCACAACTCCGTGATTACTCGCCTGTCGCTATTTCTACCGTGCGTTCCTGCACGCGTCTCGCCCCATCATCATCGGCGATATTGTCGCTATGACATGCAGGCCTCGCGCCGCGACGGGCCAGAAGTTTGCGTTGGGCTTCGGTCAGGCCGGGGGATTGGGCGGCGGCTCGGTCTGGTTGGAAGGCTGTGTCCTTGCCTGAGGCGAAGTCGCCGATCTCCTTGCTGATTCGCAGGCTGCACCAGTCGTGGCCGCACATCGCGCAGAAGTCCGTATCGACGCCCAGGTCCTCGTCATGCAATGCCCTGGCCGTCTCGCCGTCGAAAGCGAGTTCGAACTGTTTCGGCCAGTTCAGCGCCGCCCGGGCACGGCTCATGTCGTTGTCCCAGGCGATCGCACCCTGGATGCCGCGGGCGATGTCGCCGGCGTGCGCGGCGATCTTGTAGGCAATGCAACCTTCCTTCACGTCCTGCGCCTTCGGCAGGCCCACGTGCTCCTTCGGCGTGACGTAACACAGCATCGCCGCGCCTGCCCGGGCCGCCTCCGTCGCGCCGATGCAGCTCGTGATGTGGTCGTAGGCGGG
>CAZTAR010000205.1:5288-8397 GCA_964611695.1 uncultured Planctomycetaceae bacterium
ACGCCGTCGCCGAGGGAGTACGTGATGTCGTACTCGCGCATGATCGCGCTGATCTCGTCGAACAGGTCGTACATGGGGTTCTGCTTGTTGTGGTGCAGCATCCACTTGGCCAACAGCGAGCCGCCGCGCGAGACGAGCCCTGTGATGCGGCGGTTGATCAGGTGCAGGTTCTCTTTCAGGATGCCCGCGTGGATGGTGAAGTAGTCCACGCCCTGCTTCGCTTGGTGCTCGATCGTCCGCAGGATATCGTCGTATGTCAGGTCCTCGATCTTGCGGTTGACGATCATCGAGTAGATCGGCACGGTCCCGATCGCGATCGTGCTGTTGTCGATGATCGCCTGACGGCAGGCGTCGAGCTCGCCGCCGGTGGACAAATCCATGAGCGTGTCGGCGCCGTACTTCTGCGCCCACTTCAGCTTCTCGACTTCCTCGCCGGTGCTGGACGAGACGGGGCTGGCGCCGATGTTGGCGTTGATCTTCGTCGTGATCATCCGGCCGATGCCGATCGGGTCGAGCCGCTTCGGGGCGACCTGGCCTTTCAGGAGATCGGGTTCGTTGATCTCCGCCCAGCGCTGTTCGACCGTCTGGTTGGCCCAGAACCTGGCGTCGGCTCCGTGCCCCGGATGCCCCGCCGGCCGGTCGAGCTGTTCGACATCGACGGTTTGATGAGTCGTGCCGTTATGTTTGGCATCTCTCATCCGCGGCGCCTGCCCAGCCGAACCGGCCAAGTGTCGCACATTCGCCGGGATCACGAGCCGCCCCCGCGCGACCTCCTCACGAATAAACGACGGCGTCACATTCTCGCGCTGCGCGACGCGTATCATTTCCGGTGTGATGATGCCCTTGCGGGCGGCTTGTAGTTGGGTCATGAGATTAACTCCAAGATCCATACGGAGCGTATTCGAGCACTACATTCATTCGACCGTCACAAGTCTCGCCAGGTTTCACTGAACTTCCATGCCACCTATGACAGTAGCACGGTGCGCTTCGACACGGTGGTCAATCAGGGCGGATTGCAGCAGATAGCACCTCAGCCCCAAAGGCCGATTCCGAGACCCGGAAATGCATCCATCCGGTCCAGTCGATAACGTTGCCCGGAGTGTTGCGCGCGACAACTATTTGAAAACCCCAAGTACGAGTACTTATCTCTCTATACAATTGTGCAAACAACTCGTCATCTAGCTGATTCATGCCCCCATCCAGAATGAGAATAGTCGATTGGTGTTTTCCATGAAACTGAGCCAAAGACAAGGCTAGAACTGCGAAAACTAGTGCTCGCTCGCCGTGTGACCATTGAACGAAACTTAGACCAGCACGAGTTCCTCTCAGATCTCCATGTAGGCTGTAACCACCATCATCAGGTCGTGCCTGAAGGTTGGTAACGCCACACATGCTCATCGCGTTGGCATATGGCAAGAGGTTGATTACGTTTACGCCCTCAAGCCCGAGTACCTTTGCGACGAAACTGATTTCGTCGGAGTTGCACGAGTAGTCCTCAAAATGTTTAAGGAACACCGCCCTCGCGGATCGAGACCAAACAGGCACTTCTTTCCCGTTCTCAAGAAGAGTAACGTCGTCTAACGCTTTCCCGGCCTTGACGGTGAGCACTGTCTCCAATGGATCGATGACCCTTAACTCGTAATGCAAGGATTCTGGATTGTCCTGTTCTGGCAGCCATCGCCACAGGTGGCCGACATCCACACATCCAGCAATCCTCTCACACAGAGCTGTCTTGCCGGGGTAGCCAGTTACCAGCGTGGTGTCCCCCAAAAAGAGCTCAAAAGGCCTAAAATGTGGGTCGGCAAGGACGCGCAGGCGATGAAACCAACCCATTCGCGGGATCTTGTGACCCAGTTCCATTGCGATACGCGACTCGTGGTACCGCTTATAACTCTGTAACATTTCGCTTGGATAACGGTTTCCATCATTGGTGTCGATCAGCCTGCCATGATCCGCACAGGCCCAAAAGGCGTTGGCCAACGAAGATCGCTCCTTCTTGCTCAGACCACCTGTTCCTCGCGGGCCACCCGGCGAGCTAGCGTAAATGTGGCAGCAAGTTCCAATGGAGGCCACATCTTCTGGTCCTGCCCCTGGTCCAATCGTCACGCGATTGCAGCCCGGGAAGCTGCATCGATAGCCGGCGCGCTTGGCAGCCTGTTCCTTGGTTGCATCAGAGAAATCCGCTTTGTCCAACGAGACCATTTTCTCCTGGGCCTTTCGTTTCGATTCCACACAGTCAATCGTGTCCTGTGGTCTGGCTGGGTGACCTTCCTCATCCGCCCCTTCGGGGCGGGACCCGTGATTGGTGCCCGGTTCCACGGGCTGCGCCCGTGGCTACTTGCGTTGGCCCCTTTGGGGCCGTAGTTGTCCCGCCCTGAAGGGGCGGTCGCAAGTAGCCACGGGTGGAGCGCAGCGGAACCCGTGGACTTCAGGCGCCGACAATCTGGCCCGCCCCGGAGGGGCGGACGACATACGCGGCCAACCACGATCAATCCCATAGGTATCGCTCATCGTACTCAATGTTGTGGGCCCTCAACAACGCGACAAACTCGTCCTTGAACGATTGCCCGCGATGATGCTCTGTTTGGTTGCGGATGTATGCGGAAACGGCTTCAGTCTGAGATTGGCTCACCGTGAAGGCACCGTAGCCTGTCTGCCAGGCGAACGTCTTCATATCCCCAAACGTCTGGTGAATCCACAAGGATGATCGACTCTTGATGTTCCTCATCAACGTTGCCACGGACTCCTCCGTTCGCCATCGAATCAGCATGTGAACGTGGTCTCGCGTGCCGCCAATCTGGTAGGTTGTGCCTTTCTCACCGCGGACAATGCCACCGATGAACTCGTACAATCGCTGTTGGATGGCGGGCGCGATCGCCTGGACGCGGCCTTTCGTGCTGAAGACCACGTGATACAGGAGTCTCGAATACGTGCCTGGCATCGCAGTGCCTCGTCCGCCCCTTTGGGGCGGGATTGTTTCGAGAGGCCTCAAAACCACGGGTTGCGCTTCGCTCCACCCGTGGCTACATGCCTGCGCCCCTTTGGGGCGAGCCTTTCTGGATCTCTGCACGACAAGACAACGTAGCAACCAAATACCAACCTACGACCT
>CAZTAR010000206.1:0-8379 GCA_964611695.1 uncultured Planctomycetaceae bacterium
CGATGGCACGCTGGACTGCGACGAGAACTGCCCGGAAGACCCCAACAAACTCGACCCCGGAACCTGTGGATGCGGCACGCCGGACGCTGACACAGATAGTGACGGGATGTTGGACTGCAACGATGGGTGCCCGGACGATCCTAACAAGTTCGCGCCGGGTGCCTGCGGGTGCGGGAATCCGGATACAGACACGGACGGTGACGGAACGTCGGACTGCCAGGACGGTTGTCCGAACGATCCGGGAAAGGTTGCGGCGGGCCTCTGCGGATGCGGGACGGCTGACACGGATTCTGACGGTGATGGCACCTCGGATTGTCACGATGGTTGTCCGGACGACCCCAAGAAACTCGCCCCCGGCGCTTATGGTTGCGGTGTGATAGAAGCGGACGAAGACGGTGATGGGATGAGCGACTCCATCGACGCTTGCCCAGGCTTTGATGACACGCTCGACGCCGATGGTGACGGTGTTCCGGACGGGTGCGACATTTGCCCGGACTCCATTGATGGCGCGGATGCTGATGGCGACGGTGTGCCTGACGGGTGTGACTTCTGCCCCGGCGAGCCGGATACGGATACGGATCGCGACGGTGTTCCAGACTGCGTGGACGGATGCCCGGGAGATCCGAACAAGACGGACCCAGGTTACTGCGGATGTGGTTTGGAGGACTTGGACACGGACGGCGATGGTGTTCCGGATGCGTGTGGACCGGGGCCGGCCGCGCAGCCTTCACTGGATTGTGGCACCGGATTGTGCGCCACCCAAAACGCGGCCGTAATGCCGCTCTTACTGGCGGGCATGTTGGGGATGAAGTGGCGGAATCGCCGACGTCGCTTCAGGCGTCCTGTTTGAGAAGCGTATCCGCTTCTTTGTCCTGGACGACAACTGGGCAGACATCTACATCTTGCGTGTCGTGATCAAAGTGTGAGAGGGCCGAGGCACTGAGTGCCAGGGGGATGGCCCTGAAGGGGTTCGCGCCGAATCGGCGGCTCTCGCGGCACAACTCAAGGGCGCGGTTGTACTCTCCATTTTGGAAGGCGGCTCGTGCGGCGACAAAGTGGACCCTTGCCAACCGTGCGAAGGCAAGCCTCTCAGGAATAAGCGGTTTGGCCTCGGGGGCATCATAGAACTTGCGAAGCACAGCAGCCTTGACGGCTAGGTTCCGGCTCATCCTTTGCTTGCTGAGCCGATTGTCGTGGAGTCGTCGCAGTGCGAGCGGCTGTTCAATGAGGGCGAAGGGCTCGTCGGTGCTGATTCTGAGCCAAAGATCGTAGTCCTCACAGACGGGCAGCGATTCGTCAAAACCCCCCGCCCTGACAAGCACCTCTTTGTAGCAGACGACCGTCGGAACGTGGACGAAACTGCTGTGGAATAGGTGGTGCGTGATTCGACCGGCATAACAGGGTTTGGTTCTGCCAGGAACGTGTCGTTTGTCGGCGTCGATCGGTTTCATGGGGCCGTAGAAGACCCGGGTGTCCGGCTCGCTTTGCATCGCGCGGCGAAAAATTTCGAGCTTCTGGGCATGCCACAGGTCGTCGCTGTCGAGGAAGGCGATTGTGTCTCCCCGTGCTTCTCGGAGACCTCGGTTTCGAGCGGCGGCCGGCCCACGGTGCGGCTGCCTGAGGACGATTGGTTGGGTGGGATGATTGGCGATTTCGCGAGTGATGTCCTCGGTCGATCCGTCGTCGACAACGATCGTCTCGAAATCTTTCCATGTTTGTTCGGCGATGGAATCCAGCGCTTCACGCAATAGGATAGCGCGGTTGTGGGTGGGGACGATGACGCTGACTGCCGGCGTGCTCATTCGTAGTGTGTCCTGGCGAGTCCGTGTCAACCTGGCCTGTCGTCTGGTGCGCCTCCGCGCATCGACCGGCTGAGAATGGCGCGTCCAGACGCACCCTTCACGTCCAGTGTGCGACGTCCGCTCGACCACCGAGGCCATAAGGCAAGGGCGGCAGTCGATCCAATCGGACGTTGACACACTGCCTCCAGTGCGAGTCCACGCGCATTCATATGCGGAGACCGTGTGACGGTCAAGTCCTGAAGAGGAATATTCGTGGACGTAAGTTGTCTTGTTCCGGTCGAGTCCGCGAGGCGTCTCGGGGTAGGCAAACTCGCCCAATCCGGACTTGGAATTCGGTCCTCAGTGGTTAAGATTACGTTGCGGACGCTGAATGAAGTTCGTCGCTCGCTCAGTCTTGCGGTGGAGACGCGATCTGGAGCACGTCAAATCCGAGATTGCCGATTCCTCTGGCACCGATCAGGCCTTCGTCCGCCAGGAAACGTTCGGTGTGAGGTCTTGTCAGAGGTCAGAAAGCCAGTCATCCCCTGTCACCACGACGGCCGACGGTTCGCAGCTTCGCTTGGGAGTCAGGGAACTGTTAAACAGGTTGGCACAATCTCGCGATGGGTTTGCTGGGGCGCTGCTGCGGCAGTTATTGGGTATTGGCCGATTCCGCTCGGCGGCAAAGGCCCCACGCGTCTGCGTCCGCTGTATCGAATGCACCGATTCGAATATGCGGCTGCGCAGGCGTGGGTGCTTCTAGCGGTGTTGTTCACCGCGGCAACGGTCGTGCGATTCATCGTGGCGATGGTGCTCGCTTTTCCCCTGTTGTGGGTGGCGTGGGCCTGGCTGCAACCGATCGAGAAGATTTTTTCCGCACCGGGCGTCGAGGATGCGGTCCACGGATCCTCCTCGGCCTTGCAGTGGGGCAACTACCGTGAGGCGGTCACGCGGCTACCGTTCATCCGATTTCTGCTGAATGCGTGTGTGATTACCGTCCTGGCTTGTGGGAGCACCGTGTTCAGCAGTTCTCTCGTTGGCTTTGCTTTTGCCCGACTGCGATGGCGCGGTCGTCGCGCATGGTTTGTAGTGCTATTGGCAACGATGATGCTGCCGGCACAGGTCCTGTTGATCCCACAATTCCTTGTCTTCGAGCAGTTGGGTTGGGTGAATACGTACAAGCCTTTGATCGTGCCGAGTTGGTTGGGAGGTTCGGCGTTCTTCATCTTTCTATTCAGGCAGTTTTTCAAGAGCGTGCCGCGAGCCTATGAGGATGCTGCTCGGCTGGACGGTGTGACGGATTGACAACTCTATCGGCACGTCATGTTGCCCTTGTCGAAACCGGTGATCGGGATGGTTGCGTCACTCAGCGCGGTCTAACATTGGCAGGCTTTTCTCGCGCCGCTTGTGTACCTGTCAGATGTTAACACCTACCCCGTTTCCGTCGGACTTCGGATGTTCCAAGCGATGGAAGGGAGTTGGGCGAATCTGATCATGGCCGCCAGCCTTATCGCGATGTTTCCGCCGCTGGTGGTGATTGTGCTGACCCAGCGGTTTTTGATGCGAAACATCGGTGCGGCACAGCGCGAGTGATGAAGCGAACCAGAATCCACATGGGGATATCCATGGTCTCCCGTGCGCGGAATCAAAGTTCATTCAGCCAGATCTTGTGTTCCTTGCTGAGGGCTCTGTTTTCCCTGAGGCGCATGAGAATCTGCTTCAATTCTTCTCTGAGTTGGGCGGATTCTTTCTTCGCCGCCGGGTCTTTGTCGAGATGATTGCTCAACTGCTTGATCGCGTCGGCCAGGGAGGCTTGGGCCGTGAGATTCCTCCCTTCGCTGGTGGAGATGAGGTATCGAGCCTTGTCGACAGCCAATCGCGAGAACTTAAGCGCTTCATCAATCTCGCCGGCTTCACCGTGGCATGCCGCCAGATCCTGGAGCAATTGGATGTGGGCGATCGGGGCGGCATTCGAGTTTCGTTGCGACTCGAAGATCGCCTTTGCTTCGCCGAGAGAGAATTTTGCGAGATCGAGGTTTCCCCGCTTCATTTGGACACGGCCCACGGCGGCAAGCGCGTGACCGTGGAGGAGGTGTTTGGCATGAAGTTTCTTCTCGGCAATTCTGAGGGCCTCTTCGGCGAACCGTTCGGCATTCGGCCAATCCGCCGCTTTTTCGAACGCAAGTGAAAGCGCGAGTCTGGGGAAGCCGCTTTTCGGCGAATCGTCCCCATGAAGCTTATCCGCAGCTTGTACGGCAGAGGTCAAAATCGTCTGCGCGTCTTGCAGGCGGCCTAGTTCGATGTAGATGTTGCCGAGCTGCAACATGCGTCTGATGTCATCCGAGTCCGGTTCAACGTTTCTCCGTTCCGACCATTTTTGAATCGTTTCGAAAACGGGAACTGCGTCATCGAACATCCGCCGCTGCAGGTATGTCGTGGCGAGGCCTTGGAGTTGCACGATCGCCGCCTCCACTTCCCCCTTGTCGTGAAGCACCTTGCCGGCTTCGAAGGCCTTGTTGAATTGGAGCAGCGCATCTTTGAGGCGATCGAGTTCAATATAGAGCCTACCCAGGGTGACAAGGCGAGAAACAGCCATCACGTCGAGTTTGTCAGGATGTTGTCGGTCCAACGCGACCAGCTCTTCATAGAGAGTGAGCGCTTCTTGTGGCTGGTTCTGTGAGAGATAATCTTGGGCAAGGTTGGCTTTTTCCAGGCTCGTATAGGGATGATCCGGTCCCAACTGTTTGGCGAAAATGGCCACCGCGCGCTTCCGCAGTGGAATGACCTCCTTGCTGGTCGGACCGCCTATTTTGGAGTAGAGCCAAGCAATGTTACTGAGAGATACGGCGGTATCCCTGGCCTCGGGGCCGAGGATGCGATTGCGAATGACGTACGCTCGCAGCTTGCTTGATAATGCTCTTTGGCCGTCCCGGGCGTACATCAGCGCCGTGCCGAGATTATCGAGTGCTTCCGCGAGTTCGGCGGTTTCGCCGACACTCGAGCTGTAGATTCGCACGGCGCGTGTGAGGGCCTCGATGGCTTCCTTGAATTTGCGGGTGTTGAGGAGCATCCAGCCTTGCCGGTCCAGGGTGGCGGCAATCTGCGGGTGTGATTGTCCATAGACGGCCTCTCCCAACTCGATCGCTCGATCGAACGAAACTGCCGCATCGTTAAAACGCTGCAATTCGAGTTGCGCCGCGCCGAGCGTGCGGAGAACGGGGACGAGGGCGCCATGCTTGTTACCGAGGGTCAGCTCGAAAGTCGTGAGCGCCTGCTGAGCGGACCGAGCGGCTTCGGCGTAGTCGCCCTGATCATGGGCATCTTCCGCGGCCTTGAGTTTTTTGTAGGCTTGCGCCATCGCGCCTTGTGCCTCAGTGGAAGCGGATGCGATTTGAGAGGCGGTTCGACGAAAGACCATGGCCGTAATGGTGTTGTGATTGAGAGTTCCGAGGATTCGAGTGTATATCTCCTCCGCCTTTTGGCTTGACTCGGCGGCGGCCTTGAAATCACCGGCGTCGCGAGCCTGCCGTGCGGAGAGCATGTACTTCATGGCCTCCCCGAACTGCGTGATCTCATCTTCGGAAAGCGGTTCCCCCTTGGAAGAGACAAGCAGCTCCGGCATCAGTGGATTGGCGGCGGCTTGTTCGACGAGGGCGGCATGATCCACCGGCTCGGGTTGCGTTGTCTGGGCCGTTGCGGGAACGGTGAGGCAGGCAACGACCATCAGGCTCAGGAACATAGGCATAAGGTGTATTGGGACTCGTTGTCTGAGAGGGCTTAGCACGGCGGAACTCCTGGATCTGAATGCTGCTGTCGAAAACTGGTACGTCGGTTTTCCAAAGCGGCCCGGCCTCGGCGCATGAAAACGGGCCGCGCATACGCATGGTACACGTGGCCCGTCGGATGTACAAACCCAGTACATGGCTCAGGGCGTATCGATTCGATCACCCAAGCCACGTATTACTCTAGCGTCGTCGCCGCAGTGCGAGGCCGCCGATGAGAAGCATGCCTAGCGTGGCTGGCTCAGGAACCCAGACGCCCGGGGACGTGAGGGTTTGGATCAGCAACTCCTCTTCTACGTCGTCACCCGTCTCCAGTGAGTTCACGCCGCCGAAGAACCAGTTGGCGGGGGCGAATGTTCCGCCGTCGGAAGACGTGCCAAAGATGCGGTAGGAATAACCGTCAGTATATTCCCAAACCTCACCACTGCCATCGACTTGGTCTTCCCCATAGATGTCGAGCAGGCCAGTGCCATCACCGGCGGAAGTGTCGGTCAGGATGTACCGGTCGTCGCCATTACCAAAGTAGGCTGTCGTGTAGAGATCCGCGGCGAAGCCATACGTCGACTCGAACACGGCAATACCGTCGTTTGTTGAGCTCTGAATGACGAAGGACTGACCTGCGAGGATGGTCTCACCCGTGAGATCCACGTCGATGTCGTAGTCGGTGTACGCATTGAACTGCAGGATGATGCCGCCATCGGCAAATGTATAGTCACTGGGTCCAGTGTTGGTGACTTCAACGTATTTTGGGTTGCCGCCCGATAGCGTAGCATCCACAACTTCAGTGATGACCAAGTCAGCAACCGCGATGTTCGCAAACAAAGCCACTACGGCCAACGCGCACATTACTCTTACAGCTTTCATACTAAACCTCCGTCCTCTTTCCAATGGTTCCACTGTCTTCGTGAAGGCAATCCGCGAACAGACGGGTACGTACCCTCACCCTTCCTTGACTCTTCTTACCCACGTGTCAGAATAATCGTATTACCCGCGGGATGCAAGCCTTTGTGGGGGTATTAACGAAGTCTTCACGAGAATGGGGGAGTGCCACGAGGTTGTCTGAGGCGGTGGCAAGCCGGGTGATGAAGTAGGTGAAAACGCTGGTTCTGTGAGGATTGTGCAGCAAAATCGGATTACGCGTCCGCGCCGGCCGATTCATTGCGTTTGGCGACTATTTGCTCCAGTCGCCGAGTGAGTCGCTTGGCGACCTGGTATTTTGAAGCTGAAGGCCACCGCTCCCACTTGCTATTGCGTGTCAGAAATTCCACAGAAACCCGGTCCGCCCCCACATTTTCGGGGCCATTGAGCACGATTGCGTCGCAGTTTTTTCGGCGGAGCTTGGCTTCGGCGTGGGCGCGGGCGGCATGGTCCTCCATCGCGAAGGCGACTGTGATTTGTCGGTTTTTCCTTTTTCCGAGTGCCGCGGCGATGTCCTCCGTCAGGACGAGGGTGATGGATTTCGATCTCAACTGTTTGGCTGTTTTTCGAGTTGCCCGGCGTTTGGGGCGGTAGTCGCAGACTGCCGCAACGAAGACAACTGCATCTACGGAGGGGAATATCCTCTTTGACGCCGCCGCCATCTCGGCAGCGGTTTCCACTTGGATTGTCTTGACCCGTTTGGGTGGCTTGAGCGAGACCGGGCCTGAGACGAGCGTGACCTGGTGGCCGGCGCTGGCCGCAGCCTCGGCAATGGCGTAGCCCATCTTGCCTGATGAGGGGTTCGAGATGAACCGAACAGAGTCGAAATATTCGCGCGTGGGGCCGGCGGTGATGAGAATGTGGAGTCGGCGTTTCCGTTGGCTGGCTGGTTGATTGTGGGGCTTCACAGTCACTGTCAGGATGATTTCTGTTTTTCTATTAGAGGCCCTTGGGGGGCATGCGTTTCAGGATCGCCGTTGCAACGGCGAGAATGGTTTGCGGCTCCGCCATTCGCCCCGCGCCGATGGTGCCGCAGGCAAGCCAGCCTTCCTCCGGCGGGATAACCTCGACACCTCGCTGTTCAAGCGTGCGCAAGTTGTCACAGACCGCGGCGTTTTCCCACATGCGCGTGTTCATTGCGGGAGCAAGGAGGATGGGGCTGTCAGCGGAGAGGATCATCGTCGAGACGAGATCGTCGGCAATACCGCAGGCGCTTTTTCCAATGATGTTCGCCGTCGCGGGGGCGATGATGAAAAGGTCCGCTGCTTCGGTAAGGCTCAGGTGCTGGGAGTCATGGTGGTTTTCCGAATCCCACAGAGAGGTGAAAACGCGCCGTCTCGAGAGGGCTTCGAATGTGAGTGGCGCGACGAATCGCTGCGCGGCGGCTGTCATGGCGACGGAGACGCCGGCGCCGCGCTGAACAAACCCGGAGACAATTGACGCAGCCTTATAGGCTGCGATACCGCCGGAGATGGCGACGAGCACCTCGTACCCGCGAAGCTCCGGCGAGAGATCGGTCTTCTGATCGCGATCCTCAGGACTCATCGGCCTTTTTGTTCTCCTCACCAGGTTCCCGGCCTTCGATCTTGCCTTCAGAGATTTCTTGAATCACGATCTCCAACGGTGTTAATCCATCGGGCTTGACCATGGGCCTGGCCCCGAGCATGAGTTCGCGCCATCGCTTCTGGATCAGCGAAGTGAATTTGAAGCGACCGCCGACCTTGTTGATGATATCTTCATCCCTGAGCTGTTTGATCATGGAACTGTACCCCTGTATGAGTCGGGCGGGCGTCTCGGCGCCCGCGAAAGTTTCGATAAAACGTGTCGACAGTCTCAAAGAGATTGTGGTTGATAATTAATTAGTCGTAGAAACCGGTCTACGAGGCGTAACGGATTTA
>CAZTAR010000207.1:0-8371 GCA_964611695.1 uncultured Planctomycetaceae bacterium
ACCGTGCGGCAGTTGTGCCCAGTGGGGTTCGAGTTCGGGTTCGGCCTGCTCGCCATCGATGACGAAGGCCATGTCGACAGGGCTGCCAACTGTGGGGTGGCCGGAGGGATAGAGCAACGGGTTCCATGGACAACCGTTTGACCATGTCGCGGCGTCCTGCCAGTGGTCAACCGATGTGTTCCAGCCGAAGAATGCGGCCGGGTCGGAAGAATCCGCGGAAATGAGGAGCCAGTAAATGTTTCCCTCTTGTTGTGTGAAGGCTTCGGCGTCGTCAATTTGGAAGTTGTACTGCCAGCAGATTGTGTTCGTGGCCATGATGTAGGTGTCTGGAAGGTCGAGCCATCCAGTGAAGACCATCTCGGCCCAGATGCGTGAGGAAAACATCGGGTCGGCGGGTGAGAAGGTCTTTGTCCAGAGCGCGGCGCCGGGTCGGCTATGGGGAATGCCACCGGAGCCTGCGGGGTGATCCTCGTGGATACTCAGTGTGAAGGTGATCGCATTGGGCGAATCTCCAAAGGGCAGGAAATCGTATTGCCAGGAAGCCCAGATATGGATGTCGGTAATCGGCCCGGTATGGGCGCAGAGGAAATCATCCGCCAGGATATTTGGCGCGGCCGGCGAAACAGCGACTCCGTTGAAGCCGAGGTCCGGCAACTGGGGGAAGTGGATTTTGTGGGGGTCGCCTTCGTACCAATCCGCGGATGCTGACAGCGCGATGGCGCATACGATCCCTATCGTGGCCAATACGCTTTTGCCCGTCATTCGTTGAGCTCCTGTTCTTGTCGCATAGAGATGTCCCGGCGCCTCGCGGCCTACGGAGGCCAGAATGGCCGCACAAAGCAAAACGGGAACGACACGGCAGCATGTCGCAGCGAGCCCCTCTGGGAAGATTCCCAGTTGGCCTCCCTACTCACTCAACCAGCTCGACCGCTCAAAACAATGACGTGATGGATATTTTCCACGTCCGGATTCCCGCTCCTTTGCTAATCGCCATTATACCCTTATGGGACGACTCGTGTCCAGTCTTGGGACGCGTCCAAGAGTCAGGCCAATCTGGGTCTTCATGGCTGACGATGTCGCGATGATCGTTCGGGGCCTTGCGCAGATCAGGTCCACTATGTGAAGCGGAACAGCGTTCCAATCCAACACTCAATCTTGAGGCCGCGAGGCTGTTGTGTTTGGCCATCACAACATGAGGCTATGTGGTACCGATGCCACCCTGGGCGTGTTCTCGTGAGCGCGATCGACATCCCATTACAAACAGGCTATCCGGAATAAAGCGATGTTGGGCGCCGACCTGTTGGCTGGCGGTTCTTTTTGCAGGTTATTACTGGTCTCTCAATTCACACTGGGATTTCCTCGAGGGTTGGCCCACTCGTTGCAGGATAGCGGCACGATGAATCGGCGTCTGTGGTGGACGTCCTCTGAGAAATTGGCGCACCCCGCTGGGGGTATATTCGAGGGAGAGAACACATGCTTCGCAATATCATCACGGTCGCTATCGTCGGGTGTCTGGTCGTTGTCGGCGGCACCAGCGTGGCAAACGCCCAAGTTGGGAATCCGACGGGTTCATTCGACATCACCGTCCGACAAGGCGGCAGTATCATCGCACAGGATACGGTGACGATTGGTGTTGGGGGCGACCTGGAGGATTTGCAGGCAACGTTCCAGGATGGCGATCCGGAAGACTTCACGCAGATCGGCACGGTCGGCAGTGGCGCGAGTGAGACTCCGATCATCCTCAAGGTCACCAGTGACGGCGATTCTTCCTTCCGCGTCCTGCATTGGTACATCGACGTCCCGGCGAGCTTGACGGATATCTACTCGCCTGGCGCCACTTCACTGTTTGATCCGATGGGTGGCGATATCGATGTTTCCATCACCGGTTTGGAGTTCGATGGCGGTACGCTGGCTTCTCCGCTTCTCGTCGGCAATGACACGTACCTGACCTCCTTCATGCGTGACTGGCAGGGACATTACTACGAGTCCACTTCGACCAATCCTTTCAACTACTCCGGTTATGGTGTGGACGACATCCAGGTTCCCGGCATGACGTACCTTGATGGCGACCTTAGCGAGTACCGGTTTGACGTGTCGAGCACCGGCGCTTCCTCCTCTTGGACTTGGGGCAACTTGGTGAATCCCGGGCTGTCAACGAAGGTCCACAACGGCTATGGCAGCACCACGCCGCTCGATCCCGGTTACGTGTTCGAGTTGGGACTGTCGGTCGCTTTCGTAGCGGTGCCTGAACCTGCGACTTTGACGATGTTGATTCCCGGCCTGATCCTGCTAGCTCGCAAGCGACGGGCGACGCGCTAGTCGTTTGACCTTGGAACAGCGATTTATGTGACACGGGCAGTTAATCTGCCCGTGTTCATTGTTACGCAGGTAGCCAGTGGAATACGGTCGCTCACTGCTCCACCGGCGAGACGCCGGTGCCACAGTGATGCCGGTGCCACAGTGATGCGGGTGCCCTATCACTCGCAAACACCGATTGCGCTGGCGGCGGCGTTCTTCTGCGTGTGCGTGATCGAGAGGAGAATCCGCGTGATGCCGAGGTCGCGAGCCACCTTTTCGGTATGACCGGAGAGCGTGACGTGGGGTTGGCCGGCGGTGTCGTTGAGGACTTCGATGTCGGTCCAGGCAATCTGCCCTCGCCATCCGGTCCCGATAGCCTTGAGCACGGCTTCCTTGGCGGCGAATCGGCCTGCGATGTGAGGAAGCGGATTTTTCATTTTCTCGCAATAGGCCCGCTCGTTGGGCGTGAGAATCCTGGCAAGGAATCGGTCGGGATGCTTTCGTAAGACAGCGTCGATTCTTTCGCACTCAATTAAGTCAATTCCGTGGGCGACGACGTTCATACGATCGAGGCTAGCGGTGGCGGGCGGGGTGGTCAACCGATCTCATCCTGCTTTCTCATCCTCCTTGTGGATTCATGCTCTCGCGGGAACCAACGCAGGCTCATTCAAACACACATGTTACGCATTGTCGGCGGGTAGGGGTTCAGTTTTCGCGTTCAGCGAAACTCCTGGGGAAAAACGCGCAGCTGATTCACAGATGGAATACTGCCTGGTGGTTTGCTTTCAGACGAGTTGCGGACAGTTTGGCCAGGTGGTATCATTTTACCAGTCGTGATCCAGGCATCTAGTGATCTGTTGTTCGTTGATCGATGAAGCCGGGTCGGTGTTCCGAGTCCTTGATTTTCATGTTCAGATAAAAAGGCCCTGGACTCTTGCCGACACGACACCCGTAACGCCCTTCGCAATGAACATAGCATGATCGCCTGTGGACCTGGCAGCGGCAAGACCTCCGCATGAGAGGAGGGCTTTCGGTGTTCGCATATGTTTCATGTTGCCTCGTTTCAAGTAGAGGGTATTGACTATGGCGATTCTGCAAGACGTTCTCGTTGATAAGATCGCGGCTTACCGTGACCAAACCAAGAAACTCCTCAAGGAGAAGGGACAGACGGTTATCTCGGAGGTGACTGTTCAGCAGGCGTACGGAGGCATGCGCGGGGTCAAGGGGATGATATGCGACACGTCGGTCGTCGAACCGGACAAAGGGCTTATCATCCGCGGCAAACCGCTGCTGGAACTCAAGCACCTCTTGCCGGAAGAGATTTTCTTCCTGCTTCTGACCGGTGAGACGCCTGACGACGAGGCGAGGAAGGCACTTCAGGTTGAGTTGGACCGGCGCTCCCAGGTTCCGGAGTACGTGTGGAACACGCTCAGGACGATGGCGGAAGATACGCACCCGATGTGCATGTTAGCCACGGGTATCCTCGTGATGGAACGCGAGAGCGTCTTCCGCAATTGGTATGACAGAGGGATGAAGCGGGAGGACTTCTGGCTTGCCATGTTGGGTGATGCGCTCAACATCCTTGCGAAGCTGCCTGTGATCGCGGCGGGCATCTACAGAATGCGGTACAACCACGGCAGCATCGTGCGGTGGACCACCGGATTGGACATGGGTGCCAACTTCGCGAACATGTTGGGGATTGCCGATCCCGCCGGCGCCTTTGCCAAGCTGATGCGACTGTATCTGAACTTCCATTCTGATCACGAGGGCGGCAACGTCTCCGCCAACACGTGTCATACGGTTGGCTCGGCGCTCTCCGACGCGTATTACGCGGTATCGGCGGGGTTGAACGGTTTGGCCGGTCCGTTGCACGGATTGGCGAACCAGGAATGCGTTGCTTGGATCCTCGAAACGATGCAGAAGTTCGGCGGTGTCCCGACCGAGGAACAGCTCCGCGAGATGGCGTTCAAGACACTTCGCAGCGGTCGGGTGATTCCCGGATACGGCCATGCTGTTCTCCGTGTGACCGATCCGCGGTACACGGGTTTGCACGAGTTTGGCAAGAAGCATCTACCGGAGGATCCGGTTTTCCAGACCGTCGACCGAGTGTTCAACGTAGTTCCAAAAGCCCTGCGCGAATACTCTGAGGAGCGTGTGAAGGCCGGCAAGAACCCCATCGCGAACTGCTGGCCGAACGTGGATGCGATTTCCGGATCGGTTCTCTATCACTTCGGCATGACCGAGTTTGCCTACTACACCGTGCTGTTCTCGGTGTCTCGTGCCATGGGCATGTTGGCCCAACTGATCCTAAACCGGGCCATCGGCACGCCGATCACGCGGCCGAAGTCTGTCTCCACAGAGTGGATCAGCAATTTTAAGGCGAAGTAAGTTGTCGGTTAGAGCCCGAGCATTCGATCGAAAAACCAGCCATCGGACGCCGGCATGGGTCGGCGCCCGATGGAAGCCGAGACGAGCCTGCCGCCGGCGCATCGGGCCGATGGTGGGCTTGTTTTGGTTTCTGGGGAGACGGGTTTCCTCCTCTGGGAGAAAAACTGGACAAAAAAGCAATCTTGCGCGAATAATCGGCGTCTCTACAACGAATAACATGAATGGGACCGAGAACGATTGAGCGTATGGCATCGCCCTAATGTGGGTGGAGGTTGGGTTACTTTGGCGAATCAGGATCACCCACAGTCCGAGTTGGCGACACTCGGGTTGAGACACATCTTTTGGGTATTGGTGAAGCCAGTTGCGCTGTTTCGTCGCATCGAGGATTCCGGCAAGTATGGTTGGTCGTTGGCGATCCTGCTGGGACTGATCCTGTTGACGGGTTACATGCAGGTTCAGACGGGTCTGATCGATCGCGTCGGGGATGAGCAGACGGAGCAACAGCTTGCGGAACTGGAACGCACGCAGTTCCACCTCATTGATCGAATGGAAATGAAAGAGCGAATGGAGGATATTCGCAAGCAAGGGGAATTCACGAATTTGATGGCTCGATTGGGGGCGATTGTGGTTTCTCCCTTACACATGCTCGTTTCGGTTTTGCTGATCTCGTCGCTCTTGTATGCTGCGGTGGCATTGACGGGCCGGAAGCCTGAGTACCACACGCTGATGTCGATCTGCGTGTACGCCGGCTACTTCGTGTTGCTGGCTCACGTGTTGCGCTTGGCCATGATGCTGGCTTATCGCTCGGTGGACGTCGCCACGAATCTGAGCATGTTTGCACCGGCGGGAGAGCCGACCTGGCTGGTGGCGATCGATCCTTTTCGGATTTGGTTCTGGGTGTCGGTCGCGGTGGGTTTGACGGTGACCCAGCAGTTAAGCCGGCGGGTGGCGATCGTTTCCTGCTCGCTGATGTGTCTGGCGTCGGCTGGGGTGAGGGTTGGGATGCAATATGCAACTTCGATGGGATGAGACGGTGGCGGCATCGATGCAAGTGGATATGACGGAGAAGTCACAATGAAAGCGATTATTCCCCTGGTTGTGCTGGCGGCGATCGTCGTCGGGGTTTTCGCCTTGGGCAGTTTGCGTAATGGCGATGGCGACAAGCCGATCCTCCATGTGGCGGAAGAGATCGCGCTCAACGTAAATGTCTCGAAGCCCGACCAGCGGCGGATTGTGCGATCGGTCGAAGCGCCGGGGGATGTCGAGGCGGTTCTGGAGGTGGACGTCAGTTCGGAAATCGTCGCGAAGATCGAGGAGATGCCGGTCGAGGAAGGCGACCCTGTTAAGGCGGGCGATTTGCTCTGTCGGTTGAACGACGATGACTTGCGGGCGGCCGTGGAATCCGGCGAGGCGCGGGTGGCGCAGCTCCGGGCGGCGGTCGTGCAGGCGGAGGCGGATATCGAACAGGCCGAGCGGGACTGCAAGCGGCAACTTCGCCTGGCGGAGATCGAAGCTACGAGCGACATCGAGATGTCCAACTACCTGACGACGCGGAAGAAGGCGCGGGCGACTTTGGATATGCGGCGAAACGAACTGATCGAGACAGAGGCTGGCCTGCGTCGCGCGCGTGATCTCCTGAAGCGCACCATTATCGAATCCCCGATTGACGGTGTCATCGCCAAGCTTAGCGCGAAGCAGGGCGAGGTGGTCGTGACGGGCACGATGAACAATCCCGGCACGGTGATCATGACGATCAGCGATCTATCGAAGATGCAGGTTCGCGTGCGGGTGGACGAAGTTGATGTGCCGTACGTGCAGCCAGGACAGCATGCCAGGGTGTTTCTTCAGTCGGACCAGCAGGTGCCGGTTCCCGCGCGGGTGGTCCGGGTTGCCGCGAAGGGTTCGAAGCAAGTCGGCCGTGACATCGTTTTCTTTGAGACGCTGCTTGAGGTGTTGTCAGACGACCCACGGATCAAGCCTGCGATGACCGCCAATGTTGAAATCGATGTGGCCGTGGAGGACGATGCCGTCACGATTCCGGTGGAGGCGGTCGTGCATCGGATGCGGAAGAATCTTCCGGACTCGATTGTGAAGGCGTTCGACGCGCAGCAAGAGACACTCGACCTGTCAGAACGAGCGAGGCAGGCGCAGTACATTAAGGTGGCCTATGTCATGGAGGGTGATGTCGCGAAGGTTCGGCTCATCACGCCGGGTATCGCGGACAGTCGCCACGTGGAGATCCGTGACGGCATCGGAGCGAACGATCAGGTGATCATCGGTCCCTATCGCAGTCTCGATCAACTCAAGGATGATCGGAAGATCAAGCTGGCTGAGGACGAGAAGAAGAAGGGAGAAGGAAAGGACGACGGCGACAAAAAGCCGGGTGACCAGAAAGAAGGCGGCGCAAATGACTCCAACGAGGACGACTCCGGCGAGAGCGGGGCCAAGCTGGCTGGGGGTCAGGACGACCAGGACGGCTAGCTTGGCTTGTTGAGGTTGGCATGGTCAAAGGCATGTTTGATCTCCACCGGGAGCCCATGGATTGTGATCCATGGGCTTGGG
The DNA here is from genome assembly GCA_964611695.1 of uncultured Planctomycetaceae bacterium. Classification (GTDB taxonomy): domain Bacteria; phylum Planctomycetota; class Phycisphaerae; order UBA1845; family UTPLA1; genus CAZTAR01. Next base: position 7,249 of record CAZTAR010000207.1, read on the forward strand.
TCGAGTCCATCCAAGGCAAGATGCTGAGCATCTGATGGCAGGCTACATTGGATACAGGTAAGGAAAAATTGATTGAGTTGCAGCGGCTGGTCAAGACGTATCGCGTCGGGACCGAGCCGGTTCGCGCGCTGCGTGGGATCGATATGACGATCGATTCGAATGAGTACCTCGCCATCATGGGGCCGAGCGGCTCGGGCAAGAGCACGTTGATGAACATCCTTGGATGTCTCGATGTGCCCACCTCCGGCAAATATTCTCTTCGAGGGCAAGATGTTTCCAAGCTATCGCAATCTCGTTTGGCGCGGATACGCGGCCGGCAGATCGGGTTTGTCTTTCAGACGTTCGAGTTGCTGCCGCGGACGACTGCCCTGAAGAATGTGCAGTTGCCGTTGATGTATGCACAAATGCCGAATCGGCGGCAGCGTGCCAAGGAGGCGCTCGATCGCGTTGGCCTGACCGGTTGGGCGAAGCACCGGCCCAATCAACTTTCGGGTGGGCAGAAACAACGCGTCGCCATTGCCAGGGCGTTGGCCCAGAAGCCGGACATTATCCTGGCCGACGAGCCGACCGGCAACCTCGACAGCAAGACGGGCGATGAGATCATGGCGATCTTCGATGCCCTGCACGATGAGGGGCAAACGATCATCATCGTGACGCACGAGATGACGATTGCCGAACGGTGCCGGCGGATTGTCACGTTGAAGGACGGTTTGATCGCTTCGGATACCGTGCGCGAGGATGGCGAGCGCGAAGACAAACCGCGGCGTTCGGAAGTGGCGACGGCGTAGGGTTTGCCAGCGTTGCTCCAAGTCCCAAAGGGACGGTGCGAGATCGCCCAGGCCGTTATGTCTGGGTTTCATTGCGCGGGTTTTGTTGCGCGATCCAGTCGTCCCTACGGGACTATATGGCCTGGTGGGCGTTTTGGCTTCCAGCGTTGAAACGCTGGGCTATTCTCAAGTGTCCCTCCGGGACAGGTCTTGGCTTGTGCATGGTTACGGGAAAGCAATGGTCAATCGCCTCCGCACAGTTCCGTCCGCATTCATTGACTGGCTGCTGGCCACGTCGGTTCGCAACGGTCAGAACGTGGGTACCGCGCTGGTTCAGATCTGGGTGAACAAAGGCC
>CAZTAR010000208.1:0-8320 GCA_964611695.1 uncultured Planctomycetaceae bacterium
CCCCCATGGCCGATGGGGATCACCGGTTTGCTCCCGCTCCTACAGTGCCCTTGCCGAAAAACTTCGGCGGCTCGGCCAGCGTGTAAGCGCGTGTCTCCTCGGAGATTGCTCGCCGGAGGTGCTTCGGCAGTTGGAGCATCCCTAACAAGGTGCTCCCGTCGAACATTCGCAGCTTCCCTGTCGTCTCCATCGCCAGCCTGCGGTCAATCGCCTCCGGATCAGGCCGTGGATCGATTGGAGAGGAGCATCCCAGGACAAAACCCCACGGCGACGCATAGGTCGGCACGTATGTCACATAGGACTGCGTGTGCGAGAAGACGGCGCTCATCGTCCGGGCCAGTCGGGCATGCATCCCCATCTCCGCCGGGGCGACCGGGCCAGCCTGGACCACGAACACACCCTCTGAGGACAAAACCCGCCGTCCCTTCTCGAAGTACTCCTTCGTGAACAGCTTGAATGACGGGCCTTCCTCGATGGGATCCGACAAATCCGAGATGATGACGTCCCATTCTTGTTTTGTCTCATCCAGATAATCCAGCGCGTCGCCGATCACCACCTCCAACCGCGGATCGTCAAACGCATTCTGGTGCATCTCAGGTAAATGCCGGCGACATTCCTCCACAACCTCGCCGTCGATATCGATCATCACGGCTCGTTCGACCGACTGCCAGCGTAGGACCTCTCTCGCCGTCGCCCCCTCTCCCCCGCCGAGGATCAGCACCTGTTTCGGGTTCGGGTGGAGCAGCATCGCGGGGTGTACCAGCGGCTCGTGGTAGAGGAACTCGTCACCCACGCACGACTGCCATTTCCCATCCAACACCAGGGCCTTGCCGTAGGCCCCTGTTTCGACGATGTACATTTCCTGGAAAGCCGTCTTGCGATAGGCCAGCACTTTCGAAATTCCATGGGCATAGTAATCCCACGGGGTGATGTACTCGTTCATCCAGAAATCGGCCTGTACTTCGCCACCTGGCATCGTTTGCACTCCTCGTTGTAGCTGCCGCTGGACAATCTGTCGGCGCCGGCCTTTTTTATCGTTACCCCGCAACCGGGCTCCGCCGAGAATCTCTTCTCAGGACCGGCTTGAGGGCCGAAAAAAGATTCTCGGCCCAGCGAGTGCATGCTCCGTTGTAGCGTCGGCCCCCCGTGGCCGACGGGGATTACTGGTTCGCTCGCCCCCTACAAGGTCGAACATTGACCGCTTGCTGACGCGCGCGGCTCTGAACATCCACGCTAGAGTGTGCTGAACGCCCCTGTAGCGGCCGACGCCCCTGTCGGCCGTAGCACATCGTTGGCCATCAGCGGCCGACACGGGGGTCGGCCGCTACGCTCTTACAAAAACTTCTCTAGATTTGACAGGGCGCGGTCGAACTCGGCACGACAGCCGTGGACGGTTCGGCTTGCGCATCGCGATCACCATCGCCGGAGAGGTAAACATCGAGTCCGCGAGACAATTTCTTCATGGTGTGCCGACCGGCCTGGAAGGCTTCGACCATGTAACCGCACGCCTTCTCCGCACTCGCACGGTCTCCACAGGTGAACACGTCCACCGCGACGTACCCGCACTCGGGCCAGGTGTGAATCGCCACATGCGATTCCGCGATGAGTGCCAATGCCGTGACACCTTGTGGACTGAATTTGTGGGATACTTCACCCAGTTGCGTCGCCATCCCCTGGTTCACGGCCTCGCGCATGGTGCTTGTGACGAATGCCTCGTCGTTAAGCAGGTGAGACGGACAATCGTACAATTCCAGAATGCAGTGAGTTCCAGTGGCTTCCAAGATTCCAACTCCATTGCCGCACGGCATGCGCCGGACTCCCAAGAAGCCAAGCACATACTCTCGTTCAAACCCGCGTCGTGACTCCCACCGTCGATTGGGAAACGCCGCATGTTACACCAAGATGCCCGAATCTGAAAACCCCTAAATGGCCGGGTTTTCCACCAAATACATGGCAGTTTCAGCATGGCACTTCAGTGACGAGAGATGTCAATGGCTGCATCAGCCCCCTGTGGCCGACGTATGCAAGGAGAAACGCCTCACCACTCCACGGCGGCAATGAGGGACAACGCTACTCGGGCACTTCAAAGAGGGTCCCATAGGGCATCCGCCGGCCCGATAAGGAGAAGCTCTCGACCGGTCTGAGCCCTGACTCAGTCAGCCGCCGAAACAGGTCCGTATTCACGGAAGCCCAAAAGCCGTACCGAGTCGATCGAAGCCGGTGCATCTCGGACCAATGGACAAAGACGTGATGATAGCCCTCCCGCCGGAGCCAGCCGATCAACTCGTCAGCCGAAAGTCTGGCCGCCGCCTCGGCGAAGGGGTTGGGGTTGAACACCACGCAGTAGTCGACACCCTGATCGAGATAGAGTCGCCGGGCGTCCCCCACCATCAACACCTTCTCGCGAGAAGCCACCAGCTCGTTCAACTTTGGAACGTGCTCCTGTCCAGGCCACTGGCCGGAGACCATCCAGTCCGTTCGGCCGAAGGCCTCAAAGCTCAACAGAGACACCGAGTTCCAGTGAAACAGGCTCCGAGTCGTATGCGTGTTGAAGGCAAGAACCGCGACGAGGATGAGAACGGCGACAGCCTTTTGCCAGACGGCGCTCAGCAGCCGCCATGTGGCGCCGGTCATCACGGCGGTCGGGACGATCAACGTCACCGCAAACCTGCCTTGCAGGTGCGTCCAGAAGAGCCACACGGTTACGCCGCCGAACAGCATCAGCCAACACGCCGTCATGCCGCACAATCCTGGCGCGCACTCGCCCTGGGTCGCATCATCGGAGACTGCTTCGTGTTCGACGCGTCGCCGTCTTGCACGGCACGAGAATACGCCGATGACACCGGTGGCCAGGCCAAGCAGGATCACTGGTCCGAAAAGCTTGTTCCATGCGACCTCGTGCCATTGGCGTGTCACCCGCCGCATGAAGGGTCTATCGTCCGGCGCGGGCAAGTGGCCCTCGTGCCACCGCTCGGCGCAGTCGTCATTCCAAATGCCCGCGCGTTCGGGGAAGACTGTTCTTGCCAGTGGAAACACCGGGTTGCCCGTCCAGATTGCGTTCTTGACCAGCCAGGGGGCGAAACTCACGGCCGCCGCGAGGACAAAGGCCATTGGCAGAAACCATCGAATCGGCCTCGAAAGAATGGGCCTCGCGCGAAAAGCCATCCACCCGGTCGCGATCGCCAAGGGCGCAAACACAGCCGGCATGGCGGTGTACTTGCAGCCGCACGCCAGCCCGCACAGCAACCCTCCCGCGACCGCCCATTTCAGCGCTGCCCCACACTTACCCTTCTCCCATTCCAGCCTCAGCACGGCTACCAGGGCCAAGCTGGAGAATAGCACCATGCCGTTCTCGACATAGGCGACCCCGCAGAGATAAGTCAGAAATGGGCAAGAGGCGGCGAGCAGGCCCGCGACGATGCCGCTGCCTCGCCCGAACTCTCGCCCACAAAGCCAGACGCCCGTGACAGCCAGCACGGCAAGCAGCACGTTGAGCAGTTTTGCCGTGAAAACCGCGGCGATGGCGTCGCCGTGGAGGATCATCGACAGCAGGTAGAACATCTCCACGTTGAACGGGAAGTTGCTGTAGATGTTGTGCGGCAGATACGCGATGCGGCCCGCCTCGAAATATTCGCGCGGGGCGCCGAGGTGATATTCCAATACATCGTAACCATTGCCCTCCGCCGGCCAGAGGATACCCGGCGGCATCGCGCCGGCGAGGACTGCCATCGCACCGAAACCGATGATGCCGAGCCACAGCCAACGCATCTTGAGATCGGAGGTTGGGCGGATGTCCCCGTCACGCTCGCCGGGCGCGACCTGTGAAGGTGAATTGCGATGTTGAAGGGAACGTCGGATTCGCCAAACGCCCGAAACGGCAGACAGAAGAAGCACGAAAAACCACGCCGCGCGGTTCATCATTCCCAAGCTGCCCAGTCCGAGCGTCAATAGCGATAACGCCCCGAGCCCCAACCCGGCGGATATCAGAAGGAAGTGTCGCGGCTGCTCGCGATCGAGACGAAGACCCCAGGCGATCCAACTCCCGAGTCCCGTGGCGGCGAGAATCACGGCTAGCGCGACGCTTCCGTGAATGAGGAATACACGCATTGCCGCCGACGACACGACCGACACGCTCAGCAGTACACCAGCCACGGTGATGAAGGCGATGGTCCGCCCGCTTGGCGGCTTCCCGGGTTGCCTCGAATCATGTGAACTTGTTGAATGATGCTTATGCGAAAGTTGTTTCGGCGACTTTTGCTTTGGCGGATGTTGCATGAATGTGACTCTTCGCCTCAGCTTTTGAGCAAACTAAGTCATCGTGTAGCGTCCGACCCCCGTGTCGGACTGGGAATACAAACTGTTTGACTCGGCCGACAGGGGCGTCGGCCGCTACAAAAAAGTGAGTTTGCTCAAATTCTGCGGACCTGTCCGCCGGAAAACTACATACTCTCTTTCAGAGCCGCGCGTGTGAGCAAGCGGTCCGCGCTCGCCGGGTGGGCCCTTCGGATTCGCAAGGACCGACTCCCTTACGGTCGCGTCTCTGATCTTTTGCGCCGCTTCACACCATCCGCCGTCAATATCGTTGACGCCGCTTTTCGACACTCTCCTCATACAGTCGGCAGTAGCTATCGTATCGCTCCGGGGAAATGCGCCCATCCTCGACCGCCGCCTTAATCTCACAATCGCCCTCGTGCGTGTGCGAGCAATCCTCAAACCGGCACTTCGGGATCAGGTCCACGAACTCAACGAAGTACGCCTCCAATGCATCGGACTCGATCTCCGTGAGATCGAACTGCCGCAGGCCCGGCGTGTCAACGACGTAGCCGCCGAAGGCCCACCGGAGCAGACGCGCGGTGGTCGTCGTGTGTTTGCCCCGTTGCAGATCGCTCAAAGAGCCGACCTCCAACTTGAGATTCGGGTCCAGCGTGTTGAGGAGTGAACTCTTGCCGACGCCGCTGGGGCCGGCGAGGACGGAAGTCTGATCACGCAACGCCTCGCGCAGTGAATCAAGGCCCACACCACTGACGATACTCGTGCCGAACGACTTGTAGCCAAGCCGCGCATACCGCTCGACGACGCCGGCCGCAAAGCCATCGACGTCCAGGTCCATCTTATTGACGCAGATGACGGGCAACATCTCGCCCACGTGGGAGGAAACCAGATAGCGATCGATCAAGTGCGGACGAAGCGTCGGTTGGTCGGCCGCCATGACAATCACCGCGATGTCGATATTGGCCGCCACGACCTGCACGCGACGTTCATACTGCCGAAGGAGAACAGTCTTGCGCTCGGCCACCTTCTCGATCACCCCTTCTGCCAAATCCCGTGACGCGCTGACGGTACGCCCCTGCTGCCCCGCCGCCTCGACCGACCGGAAGATCACCGCATCGCCGACAGCAACCGGGTGCCGTTCCTTGATGAGCCTTGTCCGGAGCATGCGTCGGACCGTACAGGCCCAGATGTGTTTGCCGTCATCCACTTCCGCGATTCGGCCGCGCAATGCCACCACGATTCCGTCCAGCAGTTCGGCGTCCGTCGCCGCGTCGTCATCCACGATGATCGTGCGCTTGCGCGAGAGTCCGCCCTTCGCCCGCACATTCTCCGACTGCTCCGCATCTTCATGCTTGATGTCTTCTTCGCGATACTTGCGCGTGTGTTCGCTCTTGCCCCGCGCGGTCTTTTCCCGGTTCTTCCGCAGGTCAACGCGGACCTTCCGGCCGGCCTTCTTGGCGCCCTTGCGTTTCTTAGCCACCGGCGGCCCCCTGCGACTTCGCGTCCGATGTTGGTCGTTGTGCCGGTCGAGATGTTGGGTGCGACGTCGGTTGGGTAATTTCCATCGATGACGTGAGGCTCGGCGATAAACGCAAAGACACGGCCAGCACTACCCACACATCGGTGTCCGATTCCTCCAAGGTGAAGCCACGGCCGAAACGATCAACGCTCATGCTGCGACGACCGTCAATAACGCCGAAAGCGCCGCGCGATCCTCCTAAACGCGTGGAACCGGAAGCAGGCTGTGTCACGGTTGGATCACGATCCTTCGACATACCGGTTGTGTCCCCACCTGCAAGGCGGCCACCCTTTCCCCGAGATTGCCATGATGTACCCTGCGCCCTCGCTCCCCTTGTATTTCCACGACGGACCATTGCCCTGCCCTTGCGAGCTTCAGGTTCCGTCTCGGAAGCCTTATCCGCATCGTCCTGTTCCTTCTCGCCCGACACAGCCTCCCCCTTCTCCCGTCTCGGGTAACGCTTGTCCGCGTCCCGATCTAGTTTTGCCTCGTCCAGGTCGTCTGAACTGATGGCGCCTTCCGCAATTTCCTCTCCATGCGCTTCGGCGGATGATGCAATGCCTTCACCAAGGGAATCTCGCGAAGCATTCTGAATAGTGTCACCCGGCATGGCACCATCCGTGTCCGTAAGCCGATCATTCAGAACCAGAAGACCTTGTGAATCCGGCGAGCCCCCCACGGGCAGGCTGTTCATCGCAAGTTGATTGACCACCTCGGGAGCAGGATCGACACCGGCGATCTCCGCCCCGTTAAAGGACCAGGTGACGGCCGAACCATCCGTCTGAGCGATGTCATTCATGGTGCGAATAAGCTCTCTCGCCTGTGGGGCTTGGAGGTTCATCCTCCATTCCGCCGTCGATGCCGCCCCCCCCACCGACCTCTCCCCCTCAGCCGATCGCTTCTCGAAGGCGTAGAAAGCCCTGGTCGGCTCGATCGGTTCGGGCAAGGGCTTTTCGCCCAGATTCTGTACCTCATTCGCTGCGAGGTATCCGTTGATGTGCGAGATGAGCCTGGCGTTCGTTTCCGCGTCCGTCGTCACCAAGACCTGGTTTGAGATTGTATTGAACGGTACGGTCTGTACGTCCAGATTTGTAAGCACGTTTTCCGCTAGAAGCTGGCCAAAACCCTGCTCGGGAAATTCGTCGGACGATGCCGAGGACAAATTCCCTGACACATCATCGTTCAATTCAGGAACCGTTTCGGAAGTCAATCCAGCAATGGATGGCTTGGCGCTCTCTGGCAGGGAGGCCACGGCCAACCTGTCAGCCAAAGCACCGTCAGGTTCCTCGGCGCCCTTCTTAGCGAATTCCTTCGCGAAACGTCTCGGCGGGTCCTGCTCTGGAGAAGGCGAGGGTGCTTCCACAATCTGCTTATCTTGTTCAGTTTCGATACGGCCCAAAGTTCGCGCCCCATTCGGAGGCAATCCCCGGGACATGGGCGCTGCCGAATAAGAATTCCCCATTACCGGCTTCTCGCCACCGCTGGTGACCTGAGCGGCTTCTCTTCCTGAACCTTTCTCCAATGCTGCCACTGTCACCACTGCGGGCTCGGAAACCGTGTGCTGGGTCCAAGCAAACCAACCAGCCGTACACATGACGGCAACGGTCGCAGCCACTGCCGCCCCCCACCGCCAGCCGGCCCATCGAGAACGATCGTGTGTGAAAGGACCTTCCGCCGGTTCATCCCCCAACAATACGCCGCGTTCGAGCCGCGCCGTAACGGATCCGACGAGATCAGATGGCGATGTCTCCCGTGGCAGTGAGGCAACGATGCGCGACGTCTCCCTCAGAGTATCGAGAACTTCGCGGGCTTCCGCATCTTCTTCGAGAAGGCGCTCAACCTCCGCGCACTCGGTGTCCGAGAGTTCCCCGTCGATGTAGGCGGTCAGTTGTTCGTATTGTTCCGCTCTGTCGTTCATCTCACTTGGCCGGATCAGAGGCGAGACGCCTGTGCCACAATTCGGTTATCACAAAAACCGCAACCCTCGCCCCCCTGATCCCTAAACCCCTTGGTCCCTTAATCCCTCGACCCCTTCCCCAAGATCGGCGCCAGCTCCTGGCGGAGCGTCATTCTCGCCCGGTGGAGCCGCGACTTCACGGTTCCTTGCGGCACGCCGAGAATCTCCGCGATCTCCTCGTACCCAAACGACTCCAGGTCCCTCAAGATCACGATCGTTCGGTGCTCTTCTTCCAAGCCCGCCAACGCTTTGAGCACGATCGCGTGACGTTCTCTTTCCGAAGCCTGCTCACCCGGTGGTGCGTCGTCTGATGGTAGTCGGTCAGATGCCGAGGAGCCTTGTTCACTCCCGCCGTGGCCTTCCTGGTCCAATGAGTATTTCGGCTTCCGTTTTCGGCGTCCGCTGAGCACCAGGTTCACCGCGATTCGAAAGAGCCAGGTCGAAAACTTCGACTTCCCGCTGAAGGTGCCGATCGACTGGAGAACTCTGACGAAGGCTTCCTGCGTCAGGTCTTCGGCGTCGGCACGATTGCCGCACATCCGCAGGCACGTGTTGAACACCCGATCCTGATA
>CAZTAR010000209.1:0-8287 GCA_964611695.1 uncultured Planctomycetaceae bacterium
CCCCCCCCCCCCCACCCCCCCCCCCCGGGGGGGGGCCCCCCCCAACACTTTATTGGACGCCCACCCCCGAGGAAAGGGGCGTCCAATTCCGAGGAGCCGGTTGGTCGATCACGGAACGCGCCTTTTTTTGAGTTTGGGTGGGTGCTTGGGGGGCGAGCGAACTTGTTATTCCCGTCGGCCACGGGGGGCCGACGCTACGATGAAGCATGCACCCTCAACGATTAGATGAGCTATCCGTTGTTGTTCTTTTCGATGCGGGATTCCATGGATTGTTCGAGGAGCTTCTCCATGTCTCCACGCATCTTCTCGACGTACTCTTCTATTATTTGCTCGCGGTATTGGAGGATGTCCGGGGGTAGTTCGTCGCCTCGGAGGAGGAAGTCGAGGGTGTATTTGCCGTCCTCACTGGGAAGGGAGATTTTTCCGACATAGGGGGAACGTCTGGCAGCGGCGGCGGCCGACGAGACGCCGGCGATGGCTTCCGAGAGGCGGATCGAAATACCGTCGCGTGTGACGCGGTATTCGAGCCCAGTTTCGGCCGCGAGTAATTCAAACGCCTGGCGGATGGTGCCGTGGTCAAGAAGCAGTGTTGAGCTCTGAGCGGTGGACCTTGGGAGCTTGAGCATCATGCCTGGTTCGAGGAAGAGGGCGACATCCGCCCGGTCGGCGAGGTCGTTGAGGATTTTTGCCAGGGGCATGTTGGTGTATCGGGCTTGGATGCGACGGGAAAGTTGGTTCGCAATCTGGCCCTGGTAGGTTCGGATGACGACATGATCGCCCTCGGGGAGCCAGACCCAGCCGAGGGAATTGCAGGCGGTTTCCAGCATTTCGGCGAGGGTGCCGCTGCCCGCTCTGGCGAGTTGGCGGAGGAGCATCTTGGGGGCGTCGACCTTGCTCGTGATACGGTACTGGATGTTCAGTTTGGAAACGGTCTCCTCGCTGTAAGGGGTGTCGTTGCAGCGGCGGAGTAGTTTGAGGTCTTCCCAGGTGGCACGGCGATTGATTCTTTCGAGCGGTTTCGATGCGACCACTGTGATGTTGTTGCGAATTTCGTAGGTCATTCCGAGCGGTGCGAGGATTTGGGGCAGCGCCTGCCGAAGTGAGGCGTTCTCGATGGTGACGGCTTTGAGTTTCGTTTGTCGGCCCCAGGGGAGTAGGCCGGCAACGTTGTCGTCGATCGTAATGGGGACGCCTGCTTGTGCGCCGATTTCGGCGAGGGCGTCGGGAATTTCCTTCGCGCTGATCGTGATGGCGCCGAGTTCGCGATCCAGCGCCCGTGCGACGTCGCTCTCGTCCGTCGACGGGGTTGGTGTGTTTTGAGCCACCGCATTCGCGCTGACGAGGACCAGTATTGCGACCGACTTACACACGAGGTTCATGGTTTTGTCCTTCAACGTGTTATCTCTTGCTCGTTGATCTCGAGCAGTCTCACTTTTTTCGTAGCGGCCGACGCCCCTGTCGGCCGAGGCAAACAGTTTGTATTCCACGTCCGACACGGAGGTCGGACGCTACATGATTGCGTAGTTTGCTCTAATATGACATCGCTGCTTTGGCCATGAACTGCGGGTAGCGGCTTTGTGATCGCTGTTTGGCCGACCCACGGATTACTATCCGTGGGCTTGCCCCGTGTTTCATTCGCCATCCAAAGTTCAATCGTTGATAGCCTCAATTCAATAGTAGAACGCCGCGTCGATGGTATCGATTCTGTCGTTGTTCCTTGGGGTGACGGCCATCGCCACGCCGCCTTCCGGTGCTTTCTCCTCCATGACCGTCGGCGCTTCGTCGAATGCAATGGAGATACGCCCGGCGGCCCCTGGCATATCGAGCGAGACGAGCACGATTTGAGGGGCTCCTCCGCCCGGCGTTGGTGCTGTCAGGCTGTTTCCACGGGGCCAAAGAACGAATAACGCGATGGCCGCCGCGGCCGCCAACGGCGCGCCGATGGAGACGAGACGGGTGGAGAGCTTCCGCCATCGCCGTCTTGCTGAATCCTGCTGTATTTCCAGAGCGCTATCGAGGATTGCGTCGCGACCGAGGCTCTCGGCTTCTTCGCGAACCGCCTGCGAGACGCGATTCTTGAATCCGGCCCAGTCGACTTCCGGCACAGAGCCGGCCCAATCCTCGACGAGTTCCTCGACGGCTTCGTACTCCTTGGCCACTTTGTGGAGACGGGGGCCTGTTTGTTCGGCGGTCGCTTCGCCCGCCGTGGGGTCGATGAGGGCGGTTGGGTCGATCCTGGCGTCGAGGGCCGCGGAGGCATCTTGCTCTGAAGCCTCGGAGACGCGAGCGGATACTTCGAGCTTGAAGGCATCCCAATCGACCTCGTGGCGCATCGGTCGCCAACCGGTCAGCAGTCGATGCAACCGTTCGTACCGGAGCGCGGACTCCGCGGCGCCGGGGTTGTCCGCGATGATGCGGTTGGACTCGGCCTGATCGTCGGCGTCAGCGATCCCATCAGGGCGTTCGCTGAGAAGCCGCTCAAAATGTTCCGACGCATCACTCATTCTTCAAGGTACTCCGCCAGAGTTTCTTTGAGTTTCTTTCTCGCCTGGAAGACGTTCCACTTAACCATTTCGACAGTGCATTCGAGTATTTCCGCGACTTCGCGTTGGGGTATCCGTTCGATGGCGAAGAGCACGAGTGCAAGCCGCTGCTTTTCGGGCAATTCCTCGATCGCCTTCGAGACTGCCTGCTCAGTCTCGGCGCTTTGCAGGGTGTCGCGTCTGGTCGGTCTGCCACCGATTCGGCCGGAGATTCCGTCGTCGCTTGTATTGTTGGCCAATCGACTTTCGATGCTTCCCTTGTCGGCGTCCGCGTTGAGAGAGAGGTGGGTGCGTCTGCCTCGGCGGTAGTTCAGGGAAAGGTTGCTGACGATTCGCATAAGCCATGCACCGAACCGTTGTGGGTCGTCGAGAGACGACAGCGACCGAAAAGCCCTGACATAGGCATCCTGACACACGTCCATGGCATCCTCAATGTTACCCAGGAGGCGGTACGACACAGCGACGGCACGCCGCTGGTATTTTTCGATCAAGGCATCGAACGCGCCGGTCTCGCCTCGAAGGGTGCGAACGACGGCGTCGGCATCAAGGCGACGGGCCGCCTCGCGAGCCGCCTCGTCTTCTGGGGCGTTTGTCGCGGCAACTTGATCCATGTGTCTAGACAAGCCTGAGGGCCACAGGTTAGAGTTCCGTTGGCGGCGCCGGTCATTTGTGTGGGATGCTCCGCTCCGACACCCGGGCGCTGTTGGAGTTAACTCGCTAGGGCAACGGAGTTTAGACTAACACCGCCATTGAGGCAAACAATCGAGCGGTCGATTGGAAATCGAATTATCGGACCCATCACTTTCTCACGGGGTTTTTCATGGCTCAAGACGCGCAATCCGAGTGGACGAGACGCAGGTTTCTGAAGTCCTCCGCAGCGGCGGCGATTGCCAGCGGCGCACTTGGTCGCGCTCAGGCCGGTGGGGATGGACGGGCTCCGATGCATGCTCAGGAGTCGAAGAACGGAACTCACTTTTCCGAGCCACGGCTTCCCGTCGTGATTGCTAGCGCGAACGGTTTGGCCTCGGTCGAGCAGGCGTACACGATGATGCGGGGCAAGGCCGATCCTCTCGACGCGGTGATCGCCGGTGTGAATATTGTCGAGGACGATCCGAATGACCACTCTGTTGGTCTTGGCGGGCTGCCGAATGAAGATGGGGTGGTGGAGTTGGACGCGTGTTGCATGCACGGCCCCAGCCATAAGGCGGGGGGTGTCGCGGCCATTCGGAACATCAGGAACCCTTCCAAAGTGGCCAAGCTGGTGATGGAGCGCACGGACCATGTGTTGTTGGTCGGGGAGGGTGCGTTACGTTTTGCGCGGGCTCATGGTATTCCGGAGGAAAACCTCCTCACGGACGAAGCACGGCGTATCTGGTTGAAGTGGAAGGAATCTCACTCTCGGATTGACGATTGGATTTCTACCTCGGCACCGGACGATCCTCCGAGTGCCTGTGGTCATGCGTCGGTCGAACACACCTGGGGCACGATCAACTGCTGCGCTGTTGACGCGATTGGGAACATTGCCGGGGTGACGACCACGAGCGGGCTGTCTTACAAGATACCGGGGCGTGTGGGCGATTCACCCATCATCGGCGCGGGTTTGTACGTTGATAACGGGGTGGGCGCCGCGGGCTCCACGGGGCGAGGCGAGGCGAACCTTCAGAATTGCTCGTCGTTCATGATCGTTGAGTTCATGCGTTCAGGGATGGAGCCACAACAGGCATGCATCGAGATGCTGAAGCGGATCGCCGAGCATACCGAGCCGCGTCTGCGGGATGGACAGGGTCGCCCCAGTTTTGGTCTGTCGTTCTACGCGGTGTCCAAGGATGGACGATATGGCAGTGCTTCGATGTGGTCCGGGGGGCAGTTCGCGGTTCATGACAGGGTTGGCGCTCGCTTGGAGCCGTGCGCTTTCCTGTTCAAGAAACCACCCAAGAAGCGACCTTCCACTCCTTGATCGGGGACGGAACCGGGGGGGACATTGCCGCGTGGCAGGTAGGATAGGGCTCGGTTATTGAGGTTTACATGGATCACGAAACATTCGACCTCCATCAGGAGCCCTAGGATTGCGATCCATGGGCTTGCTGCGTGTTTCATTCGTGATTCACAACTCAATGGAATCAGGCCCTTGGGGCAATCAATTCGGCCGCAGGCTTCGACGCCATTGCAGTTTTCGCGATCACGGGCAGCTTCGGAGCCTGATCGGCCAAATCGGCGGCCAACTTTTCGAAGTGAGATTCTCGGCGTAGGAAGGCCTGCATTATTTTCGGGTCGAATTGTCGTCCGGCGAGTTGTGCGATGATCGACATGGCCTTTGCATGTGGGATCGCATCCTTGTATACTCGTTTAGTCGTGAGGGCATCGTACACGTCCGCCATCGCCGCAATCCTTGCCACAAGGGGAATTTCTTTTCCCTTGAGACCTTGGGGATAGCCGCTGCCGTCGTACCACTCGTGGTGGCCGTAGGCGATGTCCTCCGCCATCTCCAAAAAGGCAGAGTCGTGGCATTTTGCGTGGACGGATCGGAGTGTCTCGGCGCCCACCGTGACGTGCGTCCTCATGATTACCATTTCATCTTCAGTCAGTTTGCCTGGCTTGAGCAGGATCGCGTCGGGGATGGCGACCTTTCCAATGTCGTTGAGCGGGGCCGCTCGTTGGAGATTGCGTAGAAACTCCGCGTCGATTTGCTTGCCGTACTCAGGATCGCCCTGGAGTTCCTTCGCCAGTTCCAGGCAGAACAGCGCCATGCGTTCGACGTGTTTGCCCGTATCGTCGTCTCGAAGTTCGGCTAACTTCGCCAAGGCGACGACAATGGAGTCACGCGCATCGTCCCGCGCTTCGCGCGTCAGAATCACCTGGATGGCCGAAGCCGCGTGATGACTGATCAGTCGCAGGTACTCGAGTTCGTGATCACGCAGGACTCTCCTCTCGAAGCGATCCGCGACGTTGAGAACACCCACGGTTTTTTCGCTCGCGCACATGGGAGTCGATACGAGCGGCGCGGATTCGAAGAAATCCCAATCGTATTTCATCTCACGATAGGAAGCTGCCTCCTCGTGTGTGTTGAACACGATCTGCTGGTTCGCCGCAAAGACTTCGCCGCTGATCGCGCCGCCGACGGGCACAACGATTCTCGATGCTGTTAGCTTGTCCATTCCGACGGATCGCCGGATTCGTAAGACCCGGCCACTCGGTTCGGGCAGCATTATTGAGACCCGCCGGGCTGCGGTCAGTGTCGCGGCGGTGCTAATGGTGTGCTCGAGGATCTCATCGAGATCCTCCGTCCTGGCCAAGGCAGCCGTGAAATCGAGTAAGAGCGTCAGTGCGTACGTTTGATGGCCGAGGACTTCGTTGTTTCGGCGCAATTGCGACGAGACGCGACCCAAGCGGGCCATCGACCGCGTGCGCGCGGTTAACTCCGCTGGGAAAGTCGCCTTGCTAAGGTATTCGTCGGCCCCCGCTTCAAGACCGGCATTCACGCTCTCCTCATCACATTCAGCACTGAGGACGATCACGGGAATATTCTGCGTCCGCGGATCGGCGCGAAGTTTGCGTGTCGCTTTCAAACCGTCCATCTCCGGCATCACCACGTCCATCAAGATGATGTCCGGCGATTCACTCCTTGCCAGGCGAAAACCTTCGGCACCGTCTTCAGCCTCGAGCACGCTCCATCCCTCACGTTCCATGAGGACGCGATACAAGCGTCTCGTCTCTTTGTCGTCATCCACTAATAGGGCGACGAATGGACGACCCGAGCCAGTTGTATCTTCAATGGTCACGCGGGAACCCCTTATGCAACTCTCGCCACAATTCCAGAGGAGGAAAAGGATTGCGACGGTGTTGCTCAATCAGGAGAATCGGCGGTCTCTGGGGTTGAGGTGAGGTATGTACGTCTAGGTGGCGGTCCAACCTGCTGGCATTTTGGCAATCCGATAAAGGCGCTTTCCGCAAGTTGGAACCAACATGAATAGGAGACACATCCGTGGGGGGTGTTGCATTCCCCAATCTTGGCAGAGGCCCAGGAACGCGACCGAGAGATAGGATTGTCGCGGTATTGGGATGTCTCCAAGAGCAAACTAGAGCATTTTAGTGTTGAGAGGGCATGCTTCGCTGTAGCGTCGGCCCCCCGTGGCCGACGGGGATCACCCGTTTGTTCGCCCCCCCACAAGGTCGAACGCTGACCGCTTGCTAACGCGCGCGGCTCTGATCTCCGCCACAGAGGATGCCATCTCATATCTAAAAGGCTCTAAGTAATCGTATCGCGTCCGACCCCCTTGTCAGACGTGGAAAACAAACTGTTTGCCTCGGCCGACAGGGGCGTCGGCCGCTACAGAAAAGATGAGTTTGCTCTAGACAGCAAGACTGAAAGAGACACCGTGGTGGCACTGTCGCCAGTCGCGTCCGGTTTTTCAAAACCGATTCGTGTGGAAGACTTCCGAGTCGGCCTTTCGGTGAGTTTCGTCGATGGCGATGTTCAGGTTTGCGGTCGCTGGATACCCCAACGGGGTCATGGCGACGATCTTGGCCGTCGGGGGAACGTGCAGGAGGTTCTTGATTTGCTGTTCATCGAACGCGCCAATCCAGCATGTACCCAGCCCCTCGGCTACCGCGGCGAGGGTTAGATGATCGAGGGCAATCGCGAGATCGATCTCGACGCTGTTGCCGTAGCCACCCATGGTTTTGTAGGCCTGTTCGGGGAAGCCACAGCCGACGACGACGACCGGGGCTTCGGCGATCCAGAGTTGGTTATGAGAGAGCATGGCAAGTTGCCTGCGCAGGTGATCGTCTGTGACCAGGATGAAACGCCAGGGTTGGAGATTGCAGGCGGATGGGGCAAACCTGAGGGCTTGTTTCATGCGATGGAAGACATCCGGGGGAATGGGACGAGGCGCGTATGCGCGGACGCTTCGTCGGGTTTTGATGGCCTCGAGTACGTTCATGTCAATTCTCCGCGACTCCGGTCGCGTCAGGGTCTCTCCGGTGAAACGACGGCTCAAACCGGCGTGACGCCGCCAGGACATTGCGCGGATCAGGCAACGCGGTGTCAGTAGGCTGCGGACTGGCCTCCGACACTGGACGCCGATAGGATACCTGCTGATTGGCGCCTGGAGAAGTTCGCCCCTCGGTCGTTTCCGTGGCTGCGTGTCGCGGCGCGGCACAGGGAAGGTCCCGTATTCTGTAAGAACTGACGGTCGCCAAGGGCAGAACAACATGGACGATCATGTAGCCCTCATCACCGGGATCACCGGGCAGGATGGCGCTTACCTCGCCGAGTTCCTACTCTCCAAGGGGTATCGTGTTCATGGGACGCACCGACGATCGAGCACCTTCAAGCCTTTGGGCGAGAACTCGGTGCAGACAGGACAACGGTGGGATGACACCGGCGTGCATCTCCATGTCGGAGACTTGCTCGATCCGATCGGCCTTCGGCGGGTAATCAGCGACGTTCGTCCGACCGAGGTCTACAACCTCGCGGCCCAGTCACAGGTACATGCGAGCTTCCATGACCCTATCTACACCGCCCAGGTCGTTGCGATGGGCACGCTGAACCTCCTGGAGTCGCTGCGAGATTACCGTGACGCAACATCGCGGGATGTCCGCTTCTATCAGGCATCGAGTAGCGAGCTATTCGGCAAAGCCGAGGAAGAACCGCAGTCGGAGCGCACCCCGTTTCGCCCGAGGAATCCTTATGCTTGCGCAAAAGCGCACGCGTATTGGCAGACCGTGACGTATCGTGAGGGCTA
>CAZTAR010000210.1:0-8273 GCA_964611695.1 uncultured Planctomycetaceae bacterium
GGCTTGAAGGGCCGTGTCGAGTTGCTCCAGTGTCAACGGGATGACAGTAAGGTCCGACACAGCCTGCCACGTATAGAACGCCTTCCGGCGGTGCGCGAGGGCGAGTAGGCCGATGATGCGTCCGGCGTTGTTGGTGTGGAGCACGACCTCGCGACCGTTTGCCTTGCGAGACAATTGCAACCGCCCGGACACGAGGATGAAGATAGTGTCAATGGGTTCGTCCTGGCGGAATAGGATAGAGCCGACCGGGTAGTCCCTGCGTGGCGGATTGCCGAGCGCCTCGTCAATGCAGGCGCACATGGCGTCATCCACTTCCTTGTCACCCATCTCGATGTTTGCCAGGAAGCTTCGCTTGATCGCCCGCATTTGCAGATCAACCGCGCGGAGGCGTTGTCGTTCACTCCGAAAGGCACGCGGAAACTGGCCGGAGTCCAGAATACGCTCGAATCTGGTGCAGTCGTCCGGCGCATGATGGACGAAGAATCCGGTCAGCAGCGATCTGACACACTCGGAAAGTGTCTCTTTTGTCCACGGCTTCACGATGTTGCGGTGCAAGGCCCCATGGTTCAGGGCCCGCGTCAGGTCAAGCACATTCGCACTCGAAGATGCCAGCACTTTTCGCGTTGCACGATACGCAGGCTTCTCGTTGAGCGAGAGTAGAAAATCAACCCCGGTATCGTTCGGCAACACCTGCTCGGTTATCACGAGGGGAACCCGGACGCCGGTTGATTCGAACTCGACCATCAGGGCTGCCGCCTGTTTGGCGTCCGGGCAAGTATGAACCGCGATCATGCCGCCGCAGATATCTTCGACATCGCGACCGAATGCGGCGAGCGTGTCCGCATCCGGATCGACGCAGATGATCGCGAACAGAGTTTCGGTTTGTTGCTCGCTGCTCATGATGGCAGTACCCCCATGGCAGACCACAACCATTGTCCGCAGAGGAGGAAGAGTGCCCAACCGAATCCGCCCACGAGAATGCCGACGATCGCCATGTCTTTCGTCCGGACGGCGCCCGTGCTCATCGCGACCGCGTTGGGCGGTGTGCTGATGGGCAGTGCCATGGCAAGTGAGGAGCCGACTGCGACAAAGACGGCTGCGACAATCGGATTGATCCCGATGCTGTCCGTGGCCGCCAGTGTCATGGCGAGCGGGATGATGAGGTTCGCCGTCGCGCTATTGGAAATCACCGTGCTCATCACGAGTGCGACCAGAGAGAGAACGGCAATGATCACGCCGGGCGTCATCGCGTCCCATTGGATCAAGCCGAGCAGCCAGTTGTCGAGGCCGGATCGACCGACCCCCGCTCCGAGTGCGATGCCACCAGCCACGAGCCACAGGACATGCCATTGGATGGACTGCAAGTCCTTGGCCGAGAAAACCCGGGAGGACAGCAGCACGACGACCGGCACGAATCCCACGATGCTGGAACTCATGCCGTGAAATTCCTCGGTCAGCCAGAGCACGATCGTGCCGGCGAACGTAATGTAGAATATCTTCGCGGGCCGCGATTTGTTGAATTCCGAATCAATGCTCAGCCGAATCGTCTTACCGCTGAATTGGAAGAGCCGGCCGATCAGTAACCAGACCACGACGAGAATTACAAGCACAAGCGGGATCGCCATCAGCATCCACTGGAGAAAACCGATGGTCATGGGAGTTTGCGCCTGGGCGAGCGCGCCGATGGCGATGGCGTTGGGCGGTGTGCCGATCGGCGTCCCCATGCCGCCGACGTTCGCAGCAATCGGGATGCAGAGTGTCAGTCCGGTACGCATTCGGTCGCCAGGCGGCAGTGAAGCCACCACCGGCAGAACGACCGCCATCATGGTGGCCGTCGTGGCGGTGTTGCTCATGAACATGGAGAATACCGCGGTGATGCCGATCAGCCCCAGCAGGATCATCATCGAGGAGGTGCCGAACGGCCGCAGCAGGACGCGCGCAAGGTTGCGATCCAGGTCGAACTTGGCAGCGCCGTGTGCCAGGAAGAAACCGCCGAGAAACAGCATCAACACAGGCGCTGCCAATGTTCCAAAGAACACCGTGTAAGACGGGGGCGTAAAACCTTCGGGCGCTGGAAGTAATGCCTTGTCACTGATAAACAGGATTTCCAGCAGGATGATGACGGTCGCGGTTGCGTGAAGGGGAATGGCTTCGGTTATCCAGAGGACGACCGCCGCCAGAAATATGCTGAAGACGCGATGACCTTGAACGGAAAGGCCTGGTAACTGGACGAACCACGGAATGGCGAACAACAGCGAAGCAATCGCCAGCCCGACCCATTGTTTCCGGGTCATCAGTGGCGCCGCCCTTCGGGGTCTTGGTTTGCCGGGCATGTCATATGCCTCCACTATTGCAGGCTTCGGGTGATCCAGTCACCTGCATCCGAGAAGGATGGGCTGTCGCCCAGCCTTTGTCTATCCCTCGACGACCGGACGGGCCACAGAGGCGGCGTCGCGTCGGCCCCCTGTGGCCGACGTAAAGAGCAGTGCCACGATCGTGAGGGAGTCGGTCTCAGATTATGTCATAGTCAAGGGTGCCTCATTTGAAACACGGACTGCTTGCTGAGGCGCGCGGCTCTGACATCGCTCCGCCGTGGGTGTTCAGCTTGCATGTGAATGCGTACTAGACACCGCCCACTCCGACGGCACAGGTCTCTTCGTTTGCGGCAATGTCGGTGTCCAAACGCAGGGATTCCTCGAATTCGTCCAACGAAGCCCCGTCGTTTGTCATCAACCGGGGTTGGCCTGTGCACTCGACGACCCTTTGCCAGAAGTTGCTTTCGGGGTCGATCATCTTCCTGCCGGACACTGCGATTTCGATCGGGACGTGTGTGAAGTGTCCGTGCCAGTTTCCGACCAACATGCCGGTCTTTCCGGCCATGGCCGCGTGTGCCGCCATTTGCCCGTAGACCCCGGCCAGGAGTGAATCACTTGGTGTGGCCGCTGATGAGCGGATCAGGTAACTCGGATCGATATACTTCAGGTTGAACGGTACCTTGACCAACTTCAGGTATTCACTGATTCGGTCTCGCATGAAGGTGCCGATGTCCTTCAGCCTGATGTTGCCGGATGGATCGGTCTTTTGCCCGTCCGGATCGTCGTCGAAGAGGTTCTGCCCCGCGCCTTCCGCCACGACCACGACGGCATGATGCCGCGTCCGCAAGCGCCGCAGGAGATGCGTTAGGAAACCGTTGGCGCCGCCCAGCTCGAAATCCACCTCCGGCACGAGCACGAAGTTGGCGTCGCGACTGGCCAGAGCGGCATGGGCTGCGATGAAGCCGGAGTGTCGCCCCATCAGTTTAAGCACGCCGACGCCGTACGGTGCGCCGGTTGCCTCAACGTGCGCTCCCTGAATAGCCTCGGAGGCAATGGAATAGGCCGTTTCAAAACCGAAGGTCTTGTCGGTAAAGAGAATGTCGTTGTCGATCGTTTTGGGAACGCCGATGACGGCGATATTCAGACCTCTTTGTCGAGCCTCATTACTGATATCCAGCGCCCCGCGCATTGTGCCGTCGCCGCCCAGACAGAAGAGTATCTGGATGTTGAGCCGTTCCAGGGTATCCACCATCACGGTCGTATCCTGCCCGCCTCGTGACGAGGCGAGCATTGTTCCGCCCTGTCGATGAATGTTGCTCACCGTGTCCGGTGTGAGCATCATCGTTTCGTGCTTGAAGTCGGGCACGAGACCTTCATACCCGAAGCGAAAGCCATGGATGGTGCGGACGCCGTAATAGTAATGGAGTTGTAGGACAATCGCCCGGATAACATCATTGATGCCGGGGGAGAGACCTCCACAGGTGACGATTCCGCAACGCGTCTTTGTGGGGTCGAAGTATATTCTCTCTCTGGGACCCGCAACCTCAAAGGCCTGTGGCCCGACCGACTCGTCTTCCACTGCCCACGGCAGTTGGGCATCCGAATCCTTGCGCCAGCGTGTCTCATGGAGCACGTGTTCGTCGTCATTGACATAGTGGCTCGCCTTATATGGCGAGACGATCTTTCTCGGACCGAGAGACCTGACGGAAAAGTCCTGTTGCTGATTATTGCTGCTGTTGGACGACATGATGTGTCACTCGCATTCGATAAATATGGGACGGTCGGTGGTCGCGTTGCTCTCTGATCACTAACATTCCCCGTGACCTCGCCTGCCACGCGCATTCTTCCATCGGTCCGGCAAGGTTTCGTATTGAGTTGTCCCGGCAGATTGAATCATCCAAGTAGTGCAAACAGTCCAAGCGGCGACAATTTTCTCGGTAGCTCGCAATGGCGAAGAAGTACCAATTGCTCCACCCGCGTCGGCAATTGAACCAGGAGTTTATCTTGGGCGACTCCACTGGATGACCGATTAGGCCAATACTGGTGATACGATGCGGTCTCAGCCCGAGGCCTGCCGGAGCAGGACCCAGATGTTTGACGAGTCGAAGCCGGCCGCGTTCCTAATGTGTTCCAAACTGTAAGGAATAGTGCAATGGAAATGTCTGAACTGAGTAGCGACCACGGGCTGAAGCATGTCGGCCTGGACAAGCTTGACAATGTTTATTGGAACCTGTCGACTGCGGCGTTGTACGAACACGCGATCCAGAGGTACGAGGGGCACCTCTCCCACCTGGGGCCGCTGGTCGTCAGCATGGGCCAACACACCGGCCGTGCCGCCAAAGACAAGTATGTCGTTGACGAACCCGAAACGACTGACGACGTCTGGTGGGGCAAGGTGAATGTGAAGTACGCCGCGGATCGCTTCGACGGATTGCACAAACGCATGTGCGCCTACCTTCGCGGAAAGGAAGTGTTCGTCCAGGATTGCTACGCCGGCGCCGATGAGCGGTATCGCCTGCCGGTCCGCGTTATCAATGAATATGCCTGGCACAACCTCTTTGCCAGAAACATGTTCATCCAGCCGAAGAGCGACCCCAAGATCCTCAAGAACTTCAAGCCGGAATTCACCGTGCTGCACTGCCCGAACTACCACGCTGATCCCGACTTGGCCATCACGCGAAGCGGCACCTTTGTGGCCGTGAACTTAGCCCAAAGGCTTATTCTCATTGGCGGGACGGCATACGCCGGCGAGATCAAGAAGTCCATCTTCTCCGTTATGAACTACCTGCTCCCAGGCAAGGGCATCATGTCGATGCACTGCTCGGCCAATGTCAGCAAGAGCGATCCCAACGACGTGGCGATCTTCTTCGGCCTTTCCGGAACAGGCAAAACGACCCTCTCCGCCGATTCAACAAGATACCTCATCGGCGACGACGAGCACGGCTGGTCGGACGAGGGCGTCTTCAACTTCGAGGGCGGCTGTTACGCGAAGGTCATCAATCTCTCATCGGAAGCGGAACCGGAAATCTACGAATGCACGCGACGGTTCGGCACCATCCTCGAGAATGTGGCCCTGGACCCTGCAACGCGATCGATCGATCTCAACGACTCGAGCACCACGGAGAACACGCGAGCTTCTTATCCACTCACGCACATCCCGGACATCGTGAAATCCGGCAAGGCGGGACACGCGCGCAACGTCGTCATGTTGACGGCCGATGCATTCGGCGTGCTGCCCCCGATCGCGAAGCTCACTCCTGAGCAGGCGATGTACCACTTTATCAGCGGTTACACGGCGAAGGTTGCCGGGACCGAGGCTGGCGTCACCGAGCCGTCCGCGACATTTAGCGCATGCTTCGGCGCGCCCTTCATGGTCCGACACCCGTCTGTCTATGCCGAACTGCTGGCCGAGAAGCTCACCAAGCACAAGGCGAACTGCTGGTTGGTCAACACCGGTTGGACGGGCGGTCCGTACGGCGTCGGTTCGCGCATGAGTATCAAGCACACGCGCAAACTCCTCAACGCCGCACTCGACGGTTCACTTGCGAACGTGAAGATGAATGTCGATCCGACGTTCGGATTCCAAGTCCCGCAAGATGTCCCCGGCGTTCCGGCTGACGTGTTGAATCCGCGGAACACCTGGTCGGACAAGAACGCCTACGATGCCCAGGCGAACAAACTGGCCGACATGTTCCGAAAGAACTTCGAGCAGTATGCTGACGGCACGTCGCCCGAGGTCATTGCCGCCGGTCCGAAGGCATGCGGCAAGCCGCAAAAGGCATGCGCCAACTCCTGCGCGTAACACGCAACAGGATCAAAGAAGGCTGCCCATCGCGGTAGCCAGGATAATACAAACACACCTTCTCACCGAGGACGATGTCGGCAAAGCCGACCCACGGGGGGAAGGGGTGTTTTCTGTCGCAACTTGAGATCTGCTGTCGCTTCACAATGGAGTAGCGTCGGACCCTTGTGGCCGACGTAGGCAGTAAAAAGCCGTTCTGCACTCCCCGTCGGCCACGGTGGGCCGACGCTACACGCAGATCCAGGTGTGGTGACGCACTACCGCTTCTTGATCACGACGGCCGTGAGATCATCGTCTTGCACGGTTCCCCGTGTGAAAGTCACGACGGCTTCGTGTAGCGTCTTGATGATTTGCTCGCTTGTGCTGTCACGGAATTCACGAATTAGATCACAGATTCGTTGGATGCCGTACTGTTCTCCGTCTGGGTTGACCCATTCGAAGAACCCGTCCGTGATCAGGACCATCATGTCGCCGGCTTCCATCTGGAACTCATCCGGCGAGTCGAATTCGATATTCGGCAGGATGCCGAGCGGCACGGCGTTCGCGGAAAGCTCGGCCACTTCGTTGGTTGCCCGAGTAAATTTGAGTAACGGCCCATGCCCCGCGCTCAGATAAGTGAGCTTGCACTCGTCCGGTGAGAGAATCCCAAAGAACGCCGTCACGAAGCGGTCGTCGGGGAGGTCCTCACAAAGAAGGTTGTTCACCCTGCGGGCAACGTCGGCGAGATTATCTGAGAGCGAAATCGTCGCGCGGAACAGTGCCCGGCACTCGGCGATCATCAGCGCCGGCCCGATGCCGTGTCCCGTGGCATCCGCGATGGTGACAGCCAGGGAACCATCCGGGCGAAAGAGGTAGTCGTAGCAATCGCCGCCGGTTTCGTCGGCGGGTTGATTCCAGCCTGCGATGTCGAAGCCGGTCACCTCGGGAGCCTGCTTCGGCAGGAGACCCTGTTGGATGTTTCGTGCAATATTGAGGTCGGCTTGAATGCGCTGTTTCTCCGCGTACTCGTCGAGCAGCATCTGCCGTTGCAGGGCGATTCCGACTTGCGCGCCGAAAGTGCTCACCAACTCGTCATCACTTTCCTCAAACCGGCCGGTCGCTTTGTTGAGTAATTGCAGGACACCCACGATGGAATCGTCGAAACCACGAAGCGGAAACGTGATCATGTTGCGGGTTCGGAAGCCTGTTTGCCGGTCGATATCCGGGTTGAAGCGGGGGTCGGCATAGGCGTCCTGCACCTTGTCCGCCTGGCCGGTCCGCACGACTTCACCGGCGATTCCACGGTCCGCGCTGAAACGAATCTGATCGACGCCGGTCGCCATACGGCTATACAGTTCGTGTTGTTCACGATCGTAGAGGAAGACGGTTGCCCTTTCGCACTCGAGCACCTTGCGAGCGGCGGTTTCGACCTTCTGCAACAGCGGCGTGAGTTCACTCGCGGCGGCCAACTCTCGCGAGACTTCAAGAACCGCTTGGAGATTGACGATTCGCTTCACGTCTCTCGAATCGCTGGATTGCTTGGCATCGGACTTGATTGGAGTATCGGCCATGGCGAGACCTTTCCAGGGTCACTTCGGCGATTTGCGGAATCGATCGGACACGTCCCATCATATCGGCGGCGAGTACCCTATTCGAGTCGTCGCCCCGTCAGGCAACGCCGATCGTGAGCAGCAAAGGCGCCCAGATGTTGCACTTGCGCTGACGGATGTTCCGAAAGCCGGCGTCCTCGAAGTATTCGCGGATCGTGGACCAGGGCGGATGGAAGACCTTGGCGTCAGGGGTGCTCTCGCCGCGTGTGATGAGAACGTCGAAGACAAACCAGCCGATTGTATTGTCGCGAAAACCGTCGAGCAGCATCAATCTGCCGCCAGGCCGGAGGACCCGAAACATCTCCCCGATCACGACCCGTTGATGCGGGTAGTGGTGGAAGGAGTGGCTGCATGTGACCAGATCGAAAGAACCGTCGGCGAAGGGTAAGTGTTCCGAGTCGCCATTGAGAAAATGCAGCGCGCACTGGTCGATCGCGTGTGCCTTTTCCTGTGCAACACGACACATGCTCTTTGCATAGTCTAGACCGATAATATTATTCGCGGGCAGGCTCGATGCCGCCACCATGGCCGCCCAACTCCCCGTGCCGCTCCCGACGTCCAGCATGT
>CAZTAR010000211.1:0-8186 GCA_964611695.1 uncultured Planctomycetaceae bacterium
GGATCGTGACCATGCAATCGCCAAGTTCGAAAACCAGATCAATGCGATTCAGGCCGACGCCCCGTTAAGTCTGTTTGGCGTCATGCAAAAAGTTGAGCCGCTTTTGTCGGAACAGCAGGTCGAGGCCGCCCACATTCGCATCGAGGCCCTGATCAAGGCCCGAGCAAAGCGCCAGCCCCCGTCGAGTCGGCCGGATCTGAGCGAGATCGATTTTCTTCTGGCGCCAAAGCGTCCTGTCGGCGAGCTGCCCGTGATGCCAAAAGTAGACAGACCTGTTGAGGCAACCGAGATCGCGACACCTTCCGCTGCCGCAGCGTCTTCAGCGCACAGCCCGCCGACAAAAGAAATCGCGACACGAACACCGATCAATCAGAACAAACGCGATCTCGCACAGCATCAGCCCCCAAAACATCAGCCGCCCCAGGCCGTAGAGCCGGCTGAGCCCCTTGAGCCGGCGCCTCCTGAGTCAAAATGGTCAAGCCTCTCCGAAGAGACCGCGAAGAAGTACGGATTCAACGAGAGCCAGAAGCAGGTCGTGGAAAAGGTACTCAAGAGTTGCCTCTTGCGGGCGAACACGCACCGCCAAAAGAACGACGCCGGCTACAAGGCTGCAACTAGCCTCGCGGATGCTGCCGCGAAGCAGAAGAATCTTAAGGAACTCAACGAGCCCCTGGACAAGCTCTACTACGAGTTAACCAGACGCATCGATTCCCTCGTCACGTTGGAGCAGAAAATCGCGGTTGATGGTCCTGATGCCATCCCCATGTCAAAGCCGAAGCCGAGCAAGCCGAAGCTCTCCCACTCCCAGAGCACGGCGCCGCGGACACCGCCTGTCAAGGCCCACGATCACTCGCAACACGGCAGCCACCCCCACTCCGGCATTGCAAAACCAAAGCCGTCCGCAGCCAAAGAGGCTAAATCTGCGGAGAAATAAAAGCCGGCTTCCCAAGTCCAAAGAAATCGGATAATCCAGCGTTCCTGCTCCTCAGGAAGCAGCGTGCTCCCCTAGAGCATTTTAGTGTTGAGAGGGCATGCTTCGCCGTAGCGTCGGTCCCCCGTGGCCGACGGGGATAACCGTTTTGCTCGCCCCCCACAAGACCGAACGCTGACCGCTTGCTGACGCGCGCGGCTCCGATCTCCGCCACAGAGAATGCCATCTCATACCTAAAATGCTCTTAAAGGGCCATGCGGCTCCATGCCGCCCATTCTGAACGAGCCTTGCGCCAAAACCACCGACTGCCCCCTTCAGCCTCGTTCCTCAATGATCCACAAAAAGAGGTCCGATTTTCCTTGTAACACTCACTAACAGTTACTAAAGTGCTATAAGTAGGTGACTTCGCCGAGCCCTTATCCGTCCGAAGCGAGCGGACAGCGAATGTAGGGTGTTATCATGTCAGAACGGCGTATCAAAAACGTAACACTGCGTGATGTTGCAGAGGTGGTCGGCCTCTCTGCGATGACGGTTTCACGAGCATTGTCCGGTAAGTCGCACCTGCTGAACCCCGAAACAGCCAAACGTTGTCGCGAAGCTGCGGATGAACTGGGGTACATTCCAAACCTGATGGCCCGCGGACTCCGCGGTGAGGAACTCCACACCATCGTGATGTTTGCGGAGTTCATTTCCGCACACAACTATCTCGCCCAACTTGTCGACGTTGTTTCTCGCTCGATTGAAGAGCGGAACTACGGCGTGATCAGTTGCCAATCAACGAGCAGCCTGCACCAGGCGATGCGAAACTTCAAACTTGCCGGCGCGGTGGTTATCGCCCCACCGGAGCGATTCTACGACCAGGCGCTAGGAGAAAGGCCGACGAGTCGCGAACGACGAGGGTCGACCGTTGTCATCCACAGTGCGGTCCAACAAAACCTCTTTCACGAAGTGAGTCCAGATATTGAGGCGTTCAGCTATGCGGCCGCAAGCCACCTTCTCGATCTAGGCCATCGGTTCATCGGCTATCTGGGTGGACCTCGCCCCGAGGACGAGCAGAATTGGTTCCATCTCCGCCGGTGCGGCATCGAAAGAGCGATGCGCGAACGAGATGTGCCGCTCAGTTGCCTGCGACAACAAGCGTGCGCGGACGCCGATCTGGGACCTGCCGCAATGCAACAGCTCCTGACAAGGGAGCCTCGGACGACCGCCGTCATTTGCCTCAACGATGAGATCGCGATCGCCGCGATGACCACAGCCCAGAAGCTCGGAATGCAGGTGCCGCGCGACTTCTCCGTTATTGGATGCAACGACATCAAGTTGGCGAGGTTCTTCACTCCCTCCCTGACCACATTCGCGATCGACATCCGAGCCATGGTTGAGACCACGCTTGACTTGCTATTCGACCAGATCCACAACCGCCGGATTTTCGTGGGTGATGATCCCATTCGGATCCTGCTCCCGGCCAGCCTCGTCATTCGAGATTCCACCGCCCCGCCGCCCGCTCGATCTTAGAGCACCAGGGCCATCACATTCTCCGAATCAGAGTTTGTAGGATACGTCTTGACGCACCGACTTTATTGCACAACGCCACGTCGATCGCACCACAGGGGGATTCAACACTACCGGCGACGTGTATTCGCTGGGAGAAAACGACCACATTGTTCCAAGGCTTCCTTCACCTTGGATGTACAATGCTACTGCTCAAAGAGGTTTTGGCATTGGTTCTCGCCAATCGATGTGTTACGGAAGCCGGCCCCCAAAGACTGAACTGTCAAGCCAAAAGGTGAGCACGAAAACCATTCGCCCTGAGCGAAGACCTGCGATACTCCCCTGGATGTCGCCTGCTGTGTCGTCGTCCTTTTCGGCGGGCGGTACTTCTGCTTACCACGAAAACCGGTGGGGTGTGATCGCCGCTTAGGCGGTTTTGTCGTGGTCTTCGTGTTCCGCGGCTCGCTGGGATGGGTGGATTTCAGTTTGTTGGCGGTGCGACTCTGCGCCGGCTGCGAATTTGCCTTCCCGCGAGGTACCCGAGAATAAGGTCGGTCCGGCCTCGATGTCGTTGGCCGGTTCGCTCGCGGACGGCTCGACCGCCCGGTCGTCGGCTGCGTGGTCGAACCGGTTCGGCCCGAGGTTTGCTTGCCTGATCGGGCCGGCCTCTTCTCCTCCGGGGGGATCACCGGCGCCTTGCGACCGCCCACGATCTTCGGATGCCGCGGCGGTGTGCGGCTACCCCGAACCCGAAGGTCGTGCCGCTCGCCCTTGCGAATCTCCGACACCATCGACGAAGTTTCGCTTGAATCCAAATCCGCGACGAACTCAAGTTCCCGGTTCAGGTCCATCTCGAGGATCAGGCCATGCGTCAGATCCAGCTTCACTCTGCCGGAAAACGCCTTTCGGTCCAAACGATAATTCTTCGACTGACCGCTCTTCGACACCCTTCGACCCGGCCGAGAGGTAGGCATCGGTTGACTATTCCGCCCCTTCGCTCTCAGCGAAATCTCACTCGTAATGTCGATGTTCGCGACCTCACTGTCACCCTCGCTGCGAACAGACCGCAACGTGCAGGTGATCACCGTCGTGACAACGCCGAAGGTCCGATGGGTTGTCCGCCGTTCCACGGTCCAAGCCTCGCCGACTCGCTTGGGAGAACCTGGGAGATATAAACTCCCCAGATCGTCGAGCAGCGATTTCAGGGTATTGACCGTCAGTTTGGCCTTCGCCGCCGTCCGACTCAGCTTGGCCCTCGTCGCGGTGCCCTCGATCGGGGCGAGTTGCGTCCTCACCCGTGAGGTCTCCCCCGTGACACCGTCAATCAGAAAGGTCGAAACACTCCCCGGTATGCCGCCCAATTCCCGAAGACGCGGCGGCGGATAGAGCAGACGAAGAGAATCATAGGCCAGATTGTCCTTCATCCCCTCTTCTTCGACGTCGTAGCGATCACACTCCCAAGTCACGCTCGCCGAAGAGCGATCACTCGAAGTGGATGAGGATTGCGTCGTTGGCGCGTCCACACGCTGGATAACAAACCGCCGATCTTTGACCGTCGTCGTAAAGGTCAGAAGCGGAGGCACCCCCCCACTATCAATGAAGGTGTTCTCGATTGTGTAGTAAGTCGTCTCGCCCGGCTCGAACTTCAAGGCAATCTCGAATGCGGGCGTATTGGGATCCACAGGGTACTGCGAGTTGGCGGAGGTGGGCATCGACTGGAAGGGCAGCTCATCTCCAACTGGGTCAATCGGTTCAACTTGTGTTCGAGTGTTGCCGCGTTTCCGTTCTTCGCTTCGCCCCGTACCGCCCAAATGCACCGCCTCCTCGCCGGTCGAAGTCTCAACCTTATGCTGCAACAGAGGCTCAACCCGTGTTGATTCAACGCCCGCAGGCCCAACCTCACGCTTAGGGACCGGGCTCGTTTCGCCGACGGTCATGCGCGCCGGCTTCGTGCATCCGGCCGAGAACACAAGCAATGTGAGAATACCGAACAGGCAGGCACATGATCGAACCGCGTTAACCATTGTTCGAATGCCGTGCCTTCCGAAGTGTGAAGTAGTCCGTATTGGGCATGCGCGGAGCGCTTCCGCCTCCGCGCGAAAAGAGGGGCCGTGTCGCCAGTCACACGCACCGCACCCATCCGGCGCGGAGGACGGGCTAACCCTGAATTGCCTGGATCGTCACCTTCAGGTAGTTCTGGCGGTGGCCCTTGTGCAGGCGATAGCCCTTACGCCGTTTAAACTTGACGATCTCTTCCTTTGGACCTCTGACCGCGTCTTCAAGCTTTGCGGAGACCTTGGCCCCCTCGACCCACGGCGTGCCAATCTTGCTCTGCTTGCCGTTACCCAACATTAGGACGCGATCGAACTCAATTGACTCCGTGCCTTCCGGCACGTCGCGCTGTTCGATGTAGATCGTGTCGTCTTTTTCCACGCGGTATTGTTTCCCGCCGTCTTCGACAATGGCGTACATACTCTTGGATTCTCCTGCTCAAACGGCATCCGATTGTCTCGAAGTGCCAAGTCCAGCTAGTATGGGGCATCATTCCCAAACATGCAAGGGGTGTCCACGGCGGATCTTAATTCCAAGCGAAAGCGCGTGGGTCCGACAATCTGAATTTCTCCGGGGAAAACCATGCGTCACGGTTTGGGGCTTGGATCGACAGTTCCCCACTTCAATCATCCGCCCAAACGATAGGTGATTCAAGATGGGCAGGCACTCCAAAGTGACGTTCCAAAAAGAGATAGCGGAAACTGGGGCCCAAACCATCGGACACAGGAGTCTGATAATCTTTTCCTCAAGTTGGTTCCCTTGCCTGACTTGGCCCTCGGAGTCGCATCGCCCCTTCTCTCGACGCCCCGCTACCGAGACGACTGTCGTGAGACTACAATCAGCGCCTCGAAGCACGAGTACCCAATCGGATGCGACAAGATCGGCCCACGCTGGATGCGAAGACGCCGATTCGTCATCCCAACCAATTTCAGAGAGACGACGCGGTGATTGTCCCCTACAAAACAGACGTTCTTCTCCGCCGACCCCCGCGCGTCAACCATATCTTGATCGCTGCCAATGTGCTGATCTTCATCATCACCGACGTTCTCGGAGGAATGCGTGGCTCTCTCGCGGAATACCACCTCAAAGAGAGGTTCATGCTCTCCCTCGCATCGCCGGAACTACTGGACTTCTTCTCCTACCAATTCCTCCACGGGGATATCTGGCACCTCGCCGGCAACATGGTCTTTCTCTGGGTCTTCGGAAACGCAGTCAACTCCAAGATGGGCCATCTGCCGTATCTCTTCTTCTATCTGGCCTGCGGCGTTTTCGCGGCCGTCGGCTTCGCGGTTGCCAGTTCGCACCCCTCGAATCTCATCGGCGCCAGCGGCGCGATCGCCGGTGTCACGATGGCCTATCTCGTCCTCTTTCCGCGCAGCGAGATTTCGGTCTTCTATTGGCTCTTCATCATCATCGGCGTTTGGCGGATTCGTGCAATTCTGCTGATCCTCCTCAAGGTCGTCTTGTGGGATAACATTCTCGCGCCGAGCCTTGGCGGTGGCTCAATCGATTCGGTCGCCTATTCCGCCCACATCGCCGGCTATCTCTTCGGCTTCGTCGTTTGCATCGTCTTGCTGCTCGCCCGAGCCCTGCCGAGGGACCAATACGACATCCTCTCTTTGATCAAACGGCACCATCAGCGGCAGCAGTTTCGGGCTGTCATGGCAGACCCGAACGCACGCGCTCAGGCTGCATACGGCCGTGTCGCCCGACCGGTTTCGGCGGTCACCGCCCGACCGGTACGCCCTTCGCGAGAACCCTTGCAGGAAGATGCCGACGACACGGTCGGCCGCCTCAGGGCCGAGATCGCGGACTTCATGGCTGACCATGCCTATAACGAGGCCGCCGACCGATACGAAGCTCTGGTCGTCGAGGATCCGAACCAGTGCCTGCCGCGCAAACAGATGCTCATGGTTTCCAACCAGTTGATGACCCTCCAACGCTACCCGCAAGCGGCGGCCGCCTACGAGAAGTACCTCAAGGCGTATCCAACCGATGGTGATGCCATACAGGTGCGGTTGGTGTTGGGAATCATCTACGCCCGATACCTCCAGCAGAAAGAGCAGGCGCAAACGCACTTGCGCGCTTGCCTCCCCCGACTGACCGATCCGGAACAAATCCGGCAAGCCCGACACTACCTCGGAGATGATGAGGGAACACCCGATACCACGCCCTGGACCGTGCCGGAATGATTCACTGCCGCAATCGCCCGAGCCAGTCAGCGGTTGCGCCGGAGAACCTGACGGCCACTCGCCGAAGCCAGACAGCAAGCTCACCGAGGACATGCGAGGGACCCAATGTAGCGCCGGCCCCCTGTGGCCGACGACAACGACCCAACATACCGCGACAGCAAGAGTCGTAAAGCGAGGCGGTGGCCTTCTCGCGGTTTCCTCAGTACAATGGAGTCCGTCCTAGTTCGCCGCCAAGCTTGGAGGACCTTCGTCGATGTTGGTAAAACACCGCCTGGAATTGGCCTTCCAACCCGCACACGTTCAGGAGCCCCTGACTTGCGAGATGACGAGGCGTTTCAAAAACGTCATGTTCAACGTGGACGATCTCAGCGTCGGGATCGACACGGCCAGCATGCGCCTTTCGCTACTCGGTAAACCGCCGGATGTGAAGAAGGCGAAAGACTATCTCCGCTCCCTCAACGTGGATCTCAAGACGCTCTCCGCGAGCCAGTCCAAGGCCAAGATTCCCAAAGTGCCCATGCGTTCAGAGGAGTCGGTGCCGAATGGCGACGTCGTCCAACGCAAGCTGTGGCTCACATTCCTCGGCGCCCAAAAGAAGCAGCCTTTTCTCTGGACGATCTCACGGCAATTCAACGTCACTTATAAAATCATGCAATCCACGATCGGAGGCGAAGTCGCGATCATGTCCCTCATGATTTGGGGAGCGCAGCAGGAGGTGGATGCCGTCACGACTTATCTGCGGGACCAGGGCATCAACGTGGAATTCGGTGAGTTGGGGCTCAGCGCACCTTTCGGACCGGAATGAGCCCCCACCGTGCAAGGAATCGGGCGTTTCGGTCGATAAAAGGCGAATAGCCGCAATCTCTGCTTTGACAGACGGATACCGATTATGAACGAACACGCCAAACGCAACGCCATGTACACGCTCGTCGCCGGCCTGGTCCTGCTGGCCTATGCCAAATTCTCTGGCTTCGAGGGGGTCTCGGAGGACCGCTTTTTCAATTTCACGGTGGATTTCTTCAACGGGATGCTGTGGGTCGGCGGCGCGGGCTTTGTCCTGGCCGCGGGTCTCAGTTGGGCCGGCAAGACCTCGGGGCTTATCCTCGATGCGTTCCTCTCCGGCGCCTGCGGTCTGATCATGCTCCTCTGTGGGGGGTACTGGCTCGTGGACGCATGGAAGGACCAGGGCTTTATTTTCCAATACGCGTTGTATGTCCTCTTCGGCCTGTTCTTTTGCAAGGCCGGCTGTACCTCTTTCGGGCTATTCAAACGAAGTCGTGCCGAGTTGATGACCGCCGGCCAAGCCGGTGGCGCGACTGATGTTCCGAAGGAGCCCGAGCCGATCCACCCGGCGAGCGTCCATCCGGACTCTCTCCCGAAGGACGGCCAGCCCCCGCCCGAGGACGGCTACCTAGCCGCGCTCTCCAAAGAGAAGGACGAGCCGCCAACCGACCCGCCCCAGTAGGCAACGATCAGATGGGGATGAAAGCCCGTTGCTCCAGGGTTAGTGTATCGAGCGTTGT
>CAZTAR010000212.1:0-8095 GCA_964611695.1 uncultured Planctomycetaceae bacterium
TCGCACAGATCGCAGCCCTTTTCTACCCCCACCTGGTGAGAAATGCGGGCTAACTCATGGCTCGTTTCGGCGAAGTCCAGATGCAAAAGGTCCAGGCAGGCCAAGCCGATGCGCCCGGGGTGTGAAGTCGCGCTGATGGAAGCCCCAGTCACTCCCCAGAGCCCTGTCCGCCTCGCGTCGCAAGGTCTTATGGCTCGCCTGGCCCGTTTGGGCCAGCGGGCCCTTCGCTCTCGCAGGACTGCACCTCACTACAACATGTGGAATTGAGGGTGGGATTGATCTTCATGGCACAGGTGGACAAGCAGGGAATCTGCGTTGTGTTTCATCCGTTCGCAACGTGAGTCGCCGACGTGATCGTGTAACGAGAGTTCGTTGATAGTGGGACCCAGATTTCGCTTTCACAGCCCCCTCCTCTTCTTCTTGCTGCAGGCGTTGTGGCCAGCCAAGCCGCGGTTCTCCCTGATCGCGGAACTGGAAGTTTGCCAGAAGCTATACTCGGTGTGCTCGCTTCTTGCCTAGCGCCCCTGACGGCCTCGGGATTCTTGCATTCACAGCTTTCTAGGCCGTGGCGATAACCGCGACGTGGCGTGTGGCCCAATCGACATGAGACGAATGGGCCTCAGCACACCTCCCGTCCTCATAAGCGGAGGCCATACCAGCAAGTCACGCTCAGCTGCCCTTTTTTTGTGGTTGTGCCTGCGGCGTACTCCTGTGCCAGCGGAGAACCTCGTCCGCGTAGCTGCGCAATGCGCAAGGAGTTACGACAATCGGTGTTGCGCAGTCCATCACCGGTGGCGGTCCCTCGCACGGGCCGAATCCGGCATCCGGTTCCGCCGATTCAGGTCTCGCGCGCTCGGCGAACGGCCTCTCGCACAAAGGCGATGGCCGGCCAGCCGCCACTCCAAACACGCCCTGTCCGGTACTTCGGCGGCCACATCTGGCTCTCGCCGATCGATGGCGCAGGCTCCCCGCCCGCCGCACCAGACAAGCTCACAAGGTCCGATAATGAGTATGTCAGGGTCAATGCACTATGACACGCGTTAGTGGTGACGGGGCAAAGAGTTGCGCGATTCGGCACCTCGTGACACCTGACAAAACTGCCACCCAAAACGGTCCATTTGCCTCTCCTGTCCCCCATATGATGCCCCCGCTATCGGGAGTTAGAGAGGATTAATATCTGGCCCCCTTCTTTTTTTCCAGCCAGCCCCGAAGTCGCAGGCTCGGAGAGTACCCCTGCTATTGGGACTTGGAGAAGACCGCCTCCAGGTCCTTCTTCTTTGCGATGTTAGGTGAGTTTTAGGCCGCCGCTGCAGTTGCATCGCGCCCCCGGGCTCACGCCGGGTTCATATCCAGGTGTCAGACTCGGACTCACCTATCCCCAGGAACAGGACACGAGGCGAATCGAGGGCAGACTCTGCCTTGCGGCCCGCGGGACATCCACGGCGAGGAGATGACCGTTCGAGCGGGAGTCCTCCTGCCCACGGTCCGTCGGAGCCTCCTCCTCAACCTCGGGCTGGGAATCGGGCGCTCCGCGTTACGCGCCAGCATGTTAGAATCACCGGTGTCTGGAGGCTGGCCATGCGGGTGTTTCTCAGTTCTACTTTCAAGGATCTAGCCGATATCCGAAGACAAGTGGACGACGCCCTTCGTGTTGCTGGACGGGATTCCTCGCAGATGGAGTTCTTCGCAGCACGCCCAGAATCACCTTTGGAGGTGTCCCTCAAAGAAGTCAGGGCCTCGGACATTCTCGTGCTGATCATCGGAAGTCGCTACGGAACGCTCGATCAGGATTCGGAACTGTCAATCACGCACCTTGAGTTCCGAGAGACTGTGCGTGATGCAATCCCGGTGCTGGCCTTCAAGGTTCCTGGCGAGGACTCGGACGGCCAGGAAAAAGCCGATCGGCTGCGACAGTTCGTCGAGGAAGTTCAAGCCACACCGAACATCACCTGCGCTCATATCGAATCTCGGGATGAGGTGCCCACGCATGTTGTCGCAGCTCTCTGGCGATACGTTGAGGAGCACGGCGATGCCCCCCGCGCGCCGTCGCGTCTGGCGATTCGCCTCCTAACTGGGCCTCGGACGGTCATAGCAGGGGGAACAGGATGGCAGTATGAGAACTCGCCTGCATAGCAAGGATCGCTGGACCAGCACAGCCTCCCGTGTATTCCGTACTCGTTGTCAGCAAGGCAGTTACGTCATTGCCCTCTGCTTCCTGAAAACGCCAGGGACAGCACGGGATTAAGTAGAGGGACGGACGTCAAACCGTTTCGGCGACCAGATTCTCTGGACTTGACAGGCTAACAAACCGGCCTAAAATGCATGGATGAACTAGTATTCATGGAAATGAGTATTGATTTCAAAACTGCGAGGATTGATGCCGGACGCAAAGCGATTCTCGATGCCGCCGAGGCCTGCGCGCGGAAAGGCAAACCTCTTCAGATGGGCGATCTGGCTGACGAGGCCGGGATCGCGGTCGGGACGATCTATCGCTACTTCGATGGCAAGCAAGGACTCGAAGACGCGTTGATCGGCAGAATGCTCGTCAGCTTCACCATGCGAGTCGAGGAGACACACGATCCCGATGCCGATCCGGCCACACGCCTGGATGCTCTACTGCGCGCCATCTGCCGAGCCGCTCTCGATCACCTCGGAGCGCTCCACCTATTCCTTGAGCGATCCACTTGGAGCCAGCTCGGAACGAGTTACGGTGCCGTCGGCGAGGCGAGGAAAACATACGCACGCTACGCTAAGCTCGAACAAGAGATCCTCGCCTTGCTGAAGCTCAATCGCGTCCGCACCGAAACGGCATTGGTTTTCCTTCGGGCCTCACTCATGGCGGGCCTCACTCGGCTTGGGGGGGCGAGACCCGCCGAGCAACGCAGGGGGATCGACGAGATCGTTCGGCTCATCACTCGAGGACTTCTCGGAGGCGCCGGCTGAAAGTACTGCTACTGATGGCGGTCGGCCCAGCACTCGCTGACTGTCGAGCGCCGGGGCCGGTTGACCGGACAGACGCCGGTGGGATTACGAAGATGTGGAAGACTTCAACTAGCGGAGCTTGACCTCGATGGCACGCTCGCGGGTCTGACGAAAGGCAGTGATACAACATGCCCAGGAAACCAATCGCATCCAAGGCAATCGGTTTGATCGTCGGCCTCGTCGTGATGGCGGCGGCGGTCTATTCCGTTTTCTTCATCGAATGGGACACCAAAGTACCATCGGAGCCAACCTTGGTGCGGCCGCTGAAGACGATGGTCATCGAGTCGCCGTTCTCGACCTCGGGTGGCAGGTATCCGGGCAAGGTGCGGGCGAATGAGGAGGTCAATTTGGCATTTCAGGTTGCCGGCCAACTGATCGAGTTTCCCGTGATCAAGGGCGAGGAGGTGCCGCTGGACAAGCTGCTCGGTCGGCTCGATCCGCGCGACTTCGAGAACGCACTCGCCGCCGAACAAGCAAAGCTCGATCGCGACGAGGAGGAGTTTAAGCGTATCAAGAAACTCGCAGAAGGCGACCACGCTACGGAGAAGGAGCTATACGAGGCCAGGGCCGCATACGATGCGTCCGTGGCCAACGTGAACATTGCCCGAAAGGCCTTCGATGACACCCATCTGCGTGCCCCATTTGCAGGCGTGATCGCCGACACGTACGTCGATAATTTCCAAAACATCGGCGCCAAGCAGCCGATCCTCAGCCTTCAAGAGATCAAGCACCTCGAGATCGTGGTGAACGTGCCCGAAGAACGCGTCATTCGGGCAGTGCGGCGCGACGGGCAGCGCAACCCCCGTGAACAAGGCGAGCGCGAAAAGGAACGCTATCGGTTCGTTGCGACGTTCGAGTATTTACCGGGCCGAGAATTCGACGTGGAATTCAAGGAGTTCGCGACAGAGGCTGATCACGCAACGCAGACCTACGCGGCTACGTTTGTCATACCCACGCCCACCGATGTCACCATCCTTCCGGGCATGACGGCAACAATCCGCGAATATCAGAAGAAGCCAGACAATACGGAACCGGTTGCTTACGCCGTGCCTGTCGACGCGGTGCCAATAGATGGTCAAGGCAACTACTTTGTTTGGACGGTGAGGGGGGCCGGCGGCGACACCGGCACGGTGCATCGCGTCTTTGTGCAGGTTGGCGAGATGGTGGGCAATGACATCCTCGTGCTGGCAGGCCTTAAACCCGGCGATCGGATCGCCTTGGCCGGCGTGCATCTGCTTCAAGAAGGCCAACAGGTTCGCCCGTTCTCGGCGAATGGGGATGCCAAACCATGAACATCGCTGAGGCTTCGATACGCTACAAGACCACCACACTGGTGATGACGATCCTTGTGATCGGCGGCGGTATTTGGGCGTACGATGGGCTGGGACGACTCGAAGATCCCGAGTTCACCATCAAGAACGCACAGATCTTCACGAACTACTCGGGCGCGACGGCGATGGAAGTCGCCGAAGAGGTCACCGACGAGATCGAGACAGCCGTGCAGCAGCTCGGCCAACTCGAGTTGGTGACCAGCATCTCCGAACCAGGCAGGTCCACCGTGCTCGTGGAGATGAAGGACAAGTACGATAAGCATTCGCTGCCGCAAGTGTGGGACGAACTGCGACGCAAGGTCAACGATGCCCAGGGCAACCTCCCTCCGGGAGCCGGACCTTCACTCGTATATGACGATTTTGGCGACGTGTTCGGCGTATTCTACGCGGTGTACGGCGATGGCTACTCGTATGCGGAGTTGAAGGACCA
Organism: uncultured Planctomycetaceae bacterium; assembly: GCA_964611695.1. GTDB lineage: Bacteria > Planctomycetota > Phycisphaerae > UBA1845 > UTPLA1 > CAZTAR01. Next base: position 4,744 of record CAZTAR010000212.1, read on the forward strand.
CGTCGACATGCTGCGGCGCGAGTTGCTGCTGTGTGAGGACGTGGGCAAGATCACGATCTACGGCTCCCGACCTGAGGTTGTGTACGTTGAGGTTTCTCGCGCGCGGCTGGCGCGGCTCGGGATCTCGCCGACGATGATCCACCAGACCCTGTCCGGCCAGAACCTTGTGCAGCAAGCCGGAAAGGTCGAGGTCGGCAGCAAGTACATCCGCATCCAGCCGAGCGGCGAATTCACATCGATCGAAGACATCGGCAACCTGCTGATCCTCCAGGGCGACACCTCGCCAACCAAGATGTACCTGAAGGATGTGGCGACAATCAGACGGGGGTATGTCGACCCGCCCGACGCCATCATGCGCCACAACGGCCGGCCGGCGATCGGCCTAGGGATTTCCACGGTACTCGGCGGAAACGTCATCACGATGGGCGACTCGCTCAAGCAGCGCTTGCAGGAACTGAGAGCTGAGACACCAATCGGCGTGGAAATCGGCGTCATTGCACACCAGGCCGATTCCGTAAACACGGCGGTCAACGGATTCATCATCAGTCTCGCCGAAGCCCTTGCCATCGTCATTGCGGTGCTCATGCTCGCAATGGGCCTGCGGAGCGGTGTACTGATCGGTTTCATTTTGCTGCTGACCGTTCTGGCGACGTTCATCGTCATGAGAATGCAGGGCATCATGCTCGAACGCATCAGCCTTGGAGCGCTGATCCTCGCGCTCGGCATGTTGGTGGACAACGCGATCGTTGTGGTCGAGGGCATCCTCGTGAACCTGCAGCGCGGCATGAACCGCGTCAAAGCTGCCAGCCAGACTGTCCAGCACACGATCTGGCCGTTGTTGGGCGCCACGGTCGTTGCAGTGCTCGCGTTTGCCGCCATCGGCGTTTCGCAAGATGCCACGGGTGAGTACTGCCGCTCGCTTTTCCAGGTGATCCTCATCTCGCTGATGATGAGCTGGGTGCTGGCGATCACGGTAACGCCGCTGTTTGGCGTGATGTTCCTGAGGGACGCAGCTACCAGCGGGGGCGACCCCTACGGCGGCATCTTCTTCCGGGCCTACCGCACCTTTGTCATGTTCTGCATGCGGGCGCGTTGGGGGACGGTCGTGGTGCTGCTCGCCCTACTGGTGCTGTCGATTGGTGGGTTTGGCTTCGTCAAGCAGAGTTTCTTCCCTGATTCGACGCGGCCGCAGTTCATGGTGCATTACTGGCTACCTCAGGGTACACACATCAGCCGCACGGAGGCCGACCTAGAACGGATTGAATCGCACGTGCGGTCGCTGGACGGCGTGACGGATGCTTCCACGTTCGTCGGTCGCGGCGCGCTGCGGTTCCTCCTCACTTATTCCCCTGAAGACGCCAACAGCGCCTACGGGATGCTGCTGGTTAGCGTCGACGACTACAAGAAAATCGCGGAGTTGCTGCCGGAGGTACAGGCCTACTTGGACGGTGGATACCCGGACGCGCAGGCATTCGCACGACGATTTATGCTTGGGCCTGGCAACGCACAGAAGATCCAGGCCCGCTTCCGTGGTCCGGACCCGGATGTTCTGCACCGATTGGCCGCCGAGGCTCGCTCAGTCATGCTCGCCGAGCCCGGCGCCACGGATGTGATGGATGACTGGCGGCAGCGCGTGCCTCTGATTCGCCCCCTCGTCGCGGAAACTCAGGCGCGCAACGCAGGCATCACGCGCACGGAGATTGCGCAGGCGCTGCAAACCGCGTTCGAGGGTACACAGATCGGTGTATATCGCGAGCGTGACAAGCTGCTGCCCATCGTCGCGCGGAGTCCCGAGGGCGAGCGTGGCGACGTCGAGAATCTCCATGGCGTGCGAGTTTGGAGCCCGGCTGCTCGCCAGAGCATCCCGATCAGACAGGTCGTGCGCGGCTTTGAGAGCCGCTCCGAGGATTCGGTTGTTTGCCGCAGAGATCGTTTGCCCACGCTGACCGTCAAGTGCGACCCGAAGTCGGGACCAGCCAGCGTCTTATTCGGTCGACTCAGGCCGAAGATTGAAGCGCTCGAACTGCCGCCGGGATACTCGCTAGAGTGGGGGGGCGAGTACGAGGACTCGCGTGACTCACAAGCCGCTCTGGCTGGAAACATGCCGATCGTCGCGTTGCTCATGGTGCTGGTGGTGATTGCCCTGTTCAACTCGATCCGCCAGCCGCTGATCATCTTCCTAACGGTGCCGTTGGCGATCATCGGCGTTACCGCGGGGCTTTTGCTGACAAACCAGCCGTTCGGCTTTATGGCGATCCTGGGTTTCCTCAGCCTCAGCGGCATGATGATCAAGAATGCGATCGTCCTGATTGACGAGATCAACCTGCAAACTCGTGGTGGCAAGGAGCCCTTCATGGCGGTGGTGGACTCGGGCGTCAGCCGCCTGCGGCCCGTCTCGATGGCCGCGCTGACAACCGTGCTCGGGATGATCCCCCTGCTAACCGACGCGTTCTTCGTGGCAATGGCGGTGACCATCATGTTCGGATTGGCATTCGCTACCGTCTTGTCGCTCGTTGTCGTTCCGGTGCTGTATGTCTGCTTCTTTCGGGTCCATCGGCCTCTTCGAACGGGAAGGTCTCGATGACTTGCTGGCCGGTATAGGGCTCGTGTGTCAGGAGGAACCTCGACCACGGACGACAGTTTGGATCTGCCGGGTGGGCTGAATGAGTCGCGTTGTGATACAGGCAGAAGTGTTCGACGGGCTGCCGCAGCTATCGCACCGCCACGAGGTGGTCGAGTTGGACGTGCGGCGTGACATAGTCGTCGCGTGGAGCTTCTGCTTGGCAGAGGGCTGTCGAGAGGTACTTCTTGTTGGAGTCGGAGATGATCGTGACGACCGTTGCGTCGTGAACTGTATGAAGGGGCGGAGTCGTGACGCCAGAACAATACGAGCGCGTGCGAGAGGTCTACCTGGCGGTTCGGGAGACAGTGCCCACCGAACGGACGGCCTTCCTCGACAATGCCTGTGTCGGCGATGGCTTCGTCCGTAGCGAGGTCGAGTCGCTCCTCGCCAGCACCGAAAAGGCCGATACCTTCCTCGGAACGCCGATCTTGGGAAAAGGCTTCGCTGTCGATGATCCGGCGCTGCACGCGCCCAGCGAGCAGGGCACTGGCCTGAACGTGGCCGAAAAGCACGACGAAACAGGTGGGCGAGCGCATCCCCTGCGGCTGGGGCAATACCAGATCCTGGACGTACTTGGCGAAGGTGGCATGGGCGTGGTCTACGAGGCTCTGCAGGAACAACCCCATCGCCGCGTGGCGATCAAGGTGATCAAGGCCCTGGGCGCGCCCGATGCCTTCCACGTCAAGCTGTTTCAACGCGAGGTGGAGGCGCTGGCTCGGCTCAAGCATC
>CAZTAR010000213.1:0-8088 GCA_964611695.1 uncultured Planctomycetaceae bacterium
TTCGCATTCTCCGACTTCAATGCGGCGTTCTCCTCCCGCAACGACAGCGCCTCCTCATACTTGCTCGAAAGGTCCCGATGCAGCGTGTTGTTTTCGATCTGCAAGAAATGGGCGCGTTGCTTGTGCATCCGTGCTATCGCAATCGCGTCGCCGTCCATGGCTATAAGCTATCATCGGCTCACGAGAACAACCGTCGCCAGTATCCTTGCCATGCAAACCGCCTCGGACGGTAAACAGTTACACTTTTGATGCTACCGCCTGGCTGAGTGGAGTCAAGAAAGGAGTAACTGTCCTGACTTTTTCTGACTTTTTGACTTTTTCGGTTTCTGTGGCACAGGCGTCTCGCCTGTGTCTTCCACCGGCGGGACGCTGGTGCCACAAAGACCAGGGCGGAACCAACCCGACAACTTAGGGTTGACAACGCACTAGGGGTCGATCTTGATCTTGATATCTTGCCTGAAAGACCGTGGCGATCCGCCATCGGTTTGGCGAACCGAATAGACCACCGTGCCGCGGACTGTCATCGACTTACCCTTCTTGCTCGACAGGCGAACCGGGAATGTCAACACGCGATCGTTCTCGGGAGCATCATCCGATGTCTTGGCATATTCGACGAACAGTTCGCTCAACCGGCCTGTCTTGGGTTTCTCCAGCCAGAGCCGGGGCGGATCGGCGCCATCATCCCATTCGGTCCCGCGCGTCGCATCGGGTCGGAGAATGACCAGAACCTGCACGATTCGTTTGTGTTTTTTCGCCGTGCCGGGGACGGCTCCAAAGGAAATGCTGACCAGACCGTCACGATCCTTGTTGACTTTCTCCGCCTCGTCAGGCGATGGGCCTCTTTGTTTCTTGTCGTACGTGAACTTCTTCGCTGGCTTGGCCCGTTCGATGTCGCATGGCCACGGTTGCAGCGTGGCCGGTGTGTCGCCGCGATCCACAATCTCCCTTCGAGCCGATGTCACCCAGTCGTAAAACGCGAACGGTTTGTCGACGCACGGCCCGTATTGCTGGATGCGACGGCGGAATATCTCGCAACCTGACCGTAAACGGTGTGCTTTTCGCCAGGCATCAATCGCTGACTGGAAATCCTCGGGGCGTCGCTGTGGGCTCTCGTAACGGATCATATGGGCAACGCCGAGGCGAAACAGCGAGTCGGGGTCGCCAGGTTCGGTTTCGAGCGACCTCACGAATGCCTTATCGATGGCTTCTTCGATTTGTGGCGGTTTGCCGGAGAGGATCAAAGCGGTGCCATGTTCTCTCCATTCTTTGGCTCTTCTTGCTTCGCCCGCGTATCGACGTGTCAACCGTGGGTCCGTGAGTTTGACAGGACCGAGGATCGGCGTCGTCTTGGGAGCTTTGAAGGTCTTGTTAATGAATTCCGCTTCGATCGAATCGGCATCGGGGTGTGTGTCGCGAACTAGGCCGTATTCATCGATCGTGACGAGGGTTGGTACATTTTTCACGCCAGTCAGATTCATCGCGTCGTGCAGGATGGGCCACTCGATTCCGCGCCATTGGGAAAACAGCCGGCACCGATCCGCGTGTTGTTCCTGTGCAACACCGATGACAACGAGTTGACCTGTGTCGACGAACGGCTTGAGCTTCTCGTGCCACCGGGGTATTTCCTTGCGGCACTCCTCGGACCAGGATGCAAAGTGAACCAGAAGGACCTTCTTCCCACGGTAGCTCGAAATCGCGACCGCGCTATCGTGTTCCAGCGTTGGAAGGACGATCTGCGGGTGTTCCGTCCCAATCGGGGGGGGGTAGGTGGCCGCCATCACGGTGGAGCCTTGGCACAACCAACCTACCAACCCGGCCGTAATCAGAGATAGCGGAAAACGAGAAGAGCGTGATGGGATCATTCGAGGGCTCCTCCAAAATCGCGCAAGACAGAATCACCATCGTACAGAAACCCTCATTCTACTACGAACACCGGACCTCTGCACGGGATGCCGGGAGGCAGCGCATCCGTGCAATCAGAACGACCGGCAATCGCGTCAAAGATTGGCGGGGGGGCCAGAAGATGCTGTATGGCACGTCTCGGAGCGGCCTTCTAGCGGTTTTATCGGCTTGATCCGCACGCCTCGTTCCACCCGATTACCGGCGCGGGCCATGCCGGTCTTTGGGGAGGGAGCAAAGTCCGGCTAATTGGGGGGGAGAATGATGAGTGATGTATCAGGTGTTTCCGCCGTGGGTGGTGGGGCGATGAGTCCTTCGACATCCGGCGCGGCACGTAGGGCGTCTACGAGTGATGGCGGACAAACCGCCCAACAGACAAGCTCAACGACAACCGGTTCGACATCGACGAATACGTCTATTTCGAGTTCGAGCTCGAGTTCGATGCAAAGCACCAGCTTCACATGTTCGTCGTCGTTCGTCCAGGAGAGTGGCGGCTTCAACCAGAAGATGGTGGCGCTCGTCCTCGCCTTGATGGAGATCATTTTGGGATTGAAGGACAAGGATGACGAGGACAAGAAGACGCTCGTCGGTCTTGCGGGGATGCTTGCGTTTTCGGGAGATCAACAGCGGGTCGGCGAATACCACTCCTTGTCGTTGACGCAATCGTCACAGGTGACGCAGGTTTCAACGACAACAAATGCAGACGCGGTTCAGGCCGGCGCCTATAGCCGGGGAAGCGGCGCTGCCGACACTTCGGGCCCTTCCGTGGGTGGTCAACTGAACGTGACAGGCTAGAGTCGACCCGACTTGCCCCGACCTGTGTGTGGCACCGGCGTCTCGCCGGTGTATGCTGTATGCGAGGGGACTATGTTCCGTGGCCTGACCGGCGAGACGCCCGCGCCACAGGCCATTGTTGAATTTTCTAGAGATCGCTCACTTTTTCTGTAGCGGCCGACGCCCCTGTCGGCCGTGGCAAACAGTTTGTTTTCCACGTCCGACAGGGGGGGCAGATGCTACGCGATTGCTTAGTTTGCTCTAATCAAGTAGGGCGTTCACAAAAGCGTCGATCGAAATGCCGGAGCACACGCAATCCGGGCCGCCGTCGACTTGGCACGACAGATAAGCCTGGATGTCGTTGCCGTCCAGGATGCCGTCGCCGTTCATATCGCCCATCAGTTCACACGTGGCCGGTACGTGCATCACGATGCAGTGGATCGCACCCGCATATTGGATGATGCTGGAACAGTCCACCTGGATGACCGTGTGGTCCGGCATCGCCGATTGAAAAACCGCCAGCGCGGTTGCGTCATTTCCAACAAAGAACCTTGGGACGAAGACAATGTTATTGACGATGACGGCGTTTGTGTAGGTATAGTGCGTGCCGCCGGAGTTCCATCCCGGCGTGCGATAGACCGTGTAGCCCCGCAAAGTCAGATCGGCGACGGCATGCTCCGTGATCTCGTAGGGCTCTTCGTCCAGAGGGTTGTATTCGCCGATGATGATCTTGTCGTCGCCCACCGGTAACATCCACATGTCAATGTGCTGCGTCGAATCATACCAGGTCGGGAAGCCGGGATAGATCGTCAGGTCCACGTTTTGATAGTCGGCGTAGTAGTCCTTGACATCCTGCTCCGAAAGCCCCGGGTTCTCGTCGAGGATCAGGTCCGACATGAACGCGTCACCATTGGCAAACAGGTGGAAGTTGCCGCCGCCGTGCGACAGCGGGATGTCGTACTGCGCCTCGCCCCAGAGTGACGCGATGTAGTCGTTCAATGCGTTGTCGCTCGGTCGGGGTCGGTTGTAGGTGTGGTCGATGATGGCCCGGTTTCCGTCTTCGAAGATGAACCTCGGGCCGTAATCGCGAATCCACACGCTGTTCGTCGCGCGAACGATGAACTCGACGTGGGCCATGTCCGCCCCGCTACCGGACAGAGAACTATAGGCGCTGCTTTGTTCCGACGAACTGTCCACGACGACGAAGGCCGTTGCCGGCGGATCGTTGGTCGTCATCGGCACCACCATTGACGTGATGGTGCTGGTGTAACCCTCCCAGGCGAAGAAGAGCCCTTCCATCGGATCGTATTCCGGCGGGCAATAGACCGAACCGGTCGGCGCCGCACGGTCGCGTGGCACCGCCAACGGCGGAAGGAGTTTTTCCGCTTCGGTCATGTACTTCGGTAGCGGTGCGTCCTTGCCCCGGTCGGGCGTGAGATCGGGAACAACCGGCGGCGAAGCCAATGCGGTAAGACCTTGAAGGCAGACGAATAGCACAACCCCCGCGCGCATCCACAGACGTGTCATTATGAATCACCCTCCCGAAGGCGCGAAAGCAGGGTCGCGCCCCATCGGCAAATCGGCTCGCGCTAAGGCGTTGTCACACCTCACCTTCTGTCATTATATCAGAATGTCACGCCTAAGAGAATCCCCCACGATGGTTCATTCTCCATCCCTCGCGTCTGTGTCCGGCCTGACATTCCAGCGTTTGACGACGATGCGCCATTTCGGGTGGTTGAATTGAGGGTCAATTCTGTCCTTCCACGCCGCGTCCGGGTCTGCGAGGTATTCCTTTCGCTCAGCTTCGACCTCCACGAACGCGCGGTCCAGGAGGGCGTGCAACTCCCCCCAGTCGTCCGCTAACTCGCGGAAGCCGGCCGTCTCGACCGTCATGATTGACGGGACCGGCCCGCTCATCATGCAGTCAAGAATGGACGTCGGCGTCGCGCAGGCGATATCGAAATTACCCAGCGTGCGATTCGGGGGTTCGGCGTAACGCCGCCACCGCTGCGCGTCCACGCATCGGCTCGATTGATCGGAGACGGCTTCCGTCTCCCGGCAGCGGTGCAGGCTGAAGTAGTATCGAGCGGAAGGGTGCGTCATCACCCACTGTTCCGGCGGCGGGAGATCATCGCGGCCGGCGAGATCGGCGATCATCTTTTCAAATGGGTCATGCCATCGAAGGCTCGACCAGTGTTGCTGTGTCACCAGGTTGACACCGCAGCCGATCCACCCGAGCGAGAGAGAGACGAAGGCCACCCTGACGGCGATGCGAGCGTCTTTCGACCGTGGGTTGGTCAAGGCATGGAACAGCAGCGACGCGATCAACAGACATGCCGCGCCGCTGGTAGTCATCACATACTTGTCGATCATCGTGTGGGACAGCACTCCGGCCGCCAGGGAGCCGAATACGATCACGCCGATCGGACGGACTGCCCGCCATTCGTTGATCAGAATGACAAGCATGCTGATCGCGAAAAGGCCGAGCGGCGCCCACGCCCACCATGCGCCGATCGAAACCAGATTGCCGCCCAGCAATGTAGTGCAAGTCCGCGCGAGCGAGGCGATGTGAGAAGTCACGGAGCCTCCGACCGATGGCATCTCGACTATCGTTCGACAGAATGGCGGGAGCCACACCGCGTAAAGGATGAGCGTGCCGAGTCCCGCGCGAAACCATCGCCGAAGGCCGTCTGGCCAATGGCGGCTTCGGAGAATCCCGACCGCCCAGGCCAGCGCCACGAATACGACACCGAAGTAATTCGTATAGCACGCGCATGCCGCGCCGAGCGACCAGCAAAAAGACCAATTGCGCGACACGGTCGGCGCGGAACTAAGCCGCGCCGTCAGCCACAGCACGACGGCGGTGGCCAGGAACATCAGACTGTACCACCGGCCCGCGAAACCCAGGAACAGGTGTGCCGGGTGGATCGCGCAGAGAAACATGGCCAACAGGCCGACCGTGCGGGTATACCACGCTTGGCCTGCCAGGCGGATGAACACGAGCCCCGCGAGGAAGAACAGGATCGACAGGCTTCGCAGACCTAACGGCCCCACGCCGAAAAGACGAACCCAAATATTTTGGAGCAGGTAATACAGCGGTGGGTCGGGCTCGGTTCCTTGCCACAGTGCCGAGACCATGTCACCGATCGGCATCACATAACGCCGGCAACTGAAAGCCTCGTCGTCGAAGACGGTATAATGCCCCGCCGCCCAGAACATGAAGACGGCCACCCCGGTCAGGGCCAGCAACGTCCAGCCATCAATCAGGTTCCGGGCAATGACGACACCTCCAGACAGGCCCGCACCCCGAAACCCTGGCACGCTCGGGGTTCCCCACGCCCTGGCAATATCCTAACGGCCCACCAGGTGGTTCGCACGTTTGTTCCTGACCGGTCTGGAAAAATCTAGAGAGTGCCTGACTCTTCTGTAGCGTCCGACGCCCGTGTCGGCCGTGGCAAACAGTTTGTATTCCACGTCCGACAATGGGGTCGGACGCTACACGATTTCTTTGTTTGCTCTACGAGCCAAACTTGGATGGGTCCAGGCCACCGAGGGTCATGCCTCCGTCCCAATCGTAGGTGATGCCGCCTCGCCTGGGCTTGGCGTGTTTCCGCTTGCGATCCGCGGCCCGGTCAGCCTCCATCTTGGCGAGGGCCTCGGGGCTGGGGGCGGATGTCTCCGGCTTCATGGACAGAGAAATCTTCTTCGCCTCTGGATCGATGCCCAACACCCGCACTTCAACATCGTCGCCGGGCTTGACCTTATCGGTCACCTGTCTGATTCGTTCTTCGGCGATCTCCGAGATATGGATCAGTCCGTCAATGCCCTCTTCCAGTTGTACAAATGCCCCGAAATCCGTCGTCCTGACGACCTTCCCCTTGATCTTCGCGCCCTCGGCATAGCGATCGGCGGCCGTGGCCCAGGGGTCGTCGCAGAGCTGTTTGAGGCTCAACGAGATTCGTTTTTTCTCGGGGTCGATGGTGAGCACGGAGACCTCCACGACGTCGCCCGGCTTCACGATCTCGGAAGGATGCCGAACGCGCCGTGTCCAGCTCAACTCACTGATCGGCAGCAAGCCGTCCAGGCCCGGTTCGATCTCCACAAAAGCCCCGAAGCTTTCGAGCCGTACGACTCTTCCATGGAGCTTGGTGTTTGGCGTGTATTTTTCAGCAGCCGTGTCCCAGGGATTCGGCGTGGTCTGCTTGAGACTGAGCGAGATCTTTTTCTTCTGCTTGTTGACCTTGATGACTTTGACTTCGATCTCGTCACCGACTTTCACAATGTCGCTGGGATTGTTGACGCGTCCCCAACTCATGTCGGTCACGTGCAGCAATCCGTCAATCCCGCCGATGTCGACGAAGGCGCCGTAGTCGGTCACGTTTCGCACGATGCCTTTCCGGGTCTGCCCCTCTTCCAGCGATTCGATCGCGGTTTCCTTCTTCTCGGCTTCTTCACGCATGAGAACCTTGCGGCGGGAAAACACGAGGTTCTCCCGATCGCCGTCCACCTCGAACCGCGTGATCTCAAGGCGAACCGTCTGCCCGATGAGATCGGAGATGTCCTTCATGAAATGGAGATCGACCTGGCTGGCTGGGATAAAGCCGCGCAGGCCATCCACGTCCACTTCGAGCCCGCCGCGGTTCATGGAGACCACGTGGCCATCGACGACAAGTCCAACCTTCATGTCTCGCAGGATTGCCGCGCGCTTCGCCTTGCGGCGAGAGACGTTGTAGAGACCGCTTCGCTTGTCCTGGCCGACGACATACACTTCGACGCTGTCGCCGACGGCATAGGTCTCCTTGCTGTCAGTTTCACTGAGCGGCATCGTTCCGAGGGACTTGCCGTCGAAATCGATCAGGATATCGTCCGACCCGACGTTGGCGACACGGCCCGTCATCAGGCTGTCCGGCTCAGGCTCATCGGCACTCGGCGGTGTCACGGTCGTGGCGCCCAAGTCGTCCTCACTCACACCCTGCATCGCCGCTTCGAGCTCAATATCCAGGTCCTTGTCACTCCCATCGGAAAGTGAAGCCGCGAGTTCGGCGGGCGACAACTGCTTCGGGGCGGCAGCCGGGTCCGGCCTGCGACGGCGGCGCGGCGCGAAAGGAGCATCGGCTTTCTGCGGCGTCTCGACGGGGGGAGATTCAGGGGATGCTGAAGTTGTCTCCGCAGGCCCAGCCGCCGGGCTGGGCGGCGCCATCGGCGGTGCCGGCTCCGGCATCGTCATGTCTGACGACTGATCCTGCTGGGGTGTGATCTCTGGTTGTACAGTGGGCTTGTTGTTGGCCGAGTCGCTAGTGGGTTCCATGGTGAGAGTCTCTCGCGGTATCGCTTGGATGTGAAGGCCGGCAGTCGAGAAGAACACGGGCACCGCGAACGTTATCGTGTTTCTCGACGGCAGGCATTGCCTAATTG
>CAZTAR010000214.1:0-8076 GCA_964611695.1 uncultured Planctomycetaceae bacterium
CGCCCTCTCGCATGGTCCATCGCGGCCGTTGTCGCCTGCGCCCTCGGCATGGGCGGCAAGGCCGTCATGGTCTCCGCGCCGATTGTCATGCTCATCTACGATCGAACTTTTCTTGCCGGTTCGTTTCGTCAAGCGGTACGTCTCCGGTGGCCACTCTACCTGGGGCTTGCTGCGACGCTCCTCATTCTCGTGGCGAACGGCGTCGCGACGGGCGTCCTCAATCCAAACCGCGCCGGCTCCGCCACCGTCGGCTTCGCATTCACAGGCATCACGCCGTTGGAATACCTGGCAACACAGACCGGCGTCATCCTGCACTACCTCCGACTCACCTTTTGGCCCGACGCGCTGTGCATCGATTATGGCTGGCCTGTCGCAAAAACGGTTTCGCAAATTGTCCCCGCTGGTTCGGTCGTTGTCGTGTTGTTGGCGGCTACGATCTGGGCCTGTGTGCGGAGGCCTGCGATTGGCTTCCTCGGCGTGTGGTTCTTCCTCGTGCTGGCGCCCACATCCAGTTTCATCCCGATCAAAGACCCTATCTTTGAACATCGAATGTATCTACCACTGGCCGCAGTGGTCGCTGCGATGATGTTGGTTGGACGAGCGGCGATACGTTACCTCGTGCGACAATGGCCATCCGACCATCCTGGCCAACGCGTGATTCCGGTCGCAATCGTGCTTGTTGCGGTTGCGACATTAACAAGAACGACCATCCACCGGAACAATGTCTATCACAGCCGGTCGGCGATGTGGACCGATGCCGCTTCCAAGCGACCGACAAATGCCCGAAGCCAGACGAACCTTGGAATCGCCGCCTTCGACGCTGGCTTATTTGACATCTCGATCGAGGCCTGTCGCCGGGCTGTCAAACTCGATCCTGACCGCACCGTCGCCCATTTGCACCTCGCCCTGGCACTTCACCGGACCGGTCAACTCGCCGAGGCCCTCGAAGCCTGCCGAACCGTTCAGAGGCTCGATCCGAAGCGGATCGAAGCATACGTCACGGCAAGCAGCATTCTCAATAAAACAAAAAAGTTCGAAGACGCGATCGAGGAATGCCGCCTGGCGATTGAGATCGATCCCGAATGTGTGGACGCGTATTACAACCTGGGCACCGCCCTCAAAGGGTGCATCCAGTACGCTCGCGCAATCGAGGCGTACCATTCAGCCCAGCAACGCGATCCTCACAAGCTGGAAGCATTCATCGAATGCGGAAACATTTTCGCTCTTCAGCAACGCCAGGATGCGGCCGCCGAAGAGTTCCGCAAAGCCATTGAGGCGGCAACCCCTAAGAGCGATGCCATGCTCGTGGCACGGGCGCATTTCAATCTGGCAAACACCCTCGCCAGGCTCGACAAACTCGCGGATGCCGTCGATGAATACCGCGCCGCTGTCAGGATCGTTCCAGACTATGCCAATGCACACTTCGGGCTGGGTTGGGCCTTGAAACAGCAAGGGAAACTCGACGAAGCGGTTGAGAGCCTGCGCGAGGCGATCAAGATCATGCCGGACCACGAGCAAGCTCGCGAGATGCTCGGCGTGGCGTTGGAAGAGCAGAACGTTGCCCCAAAGGAATAGCCTGCAATCACAAGCTCAGCGGACAGATGGGAAACTCATATGGGAAACTTGCGCTGTTTACGAGAGAACGCAGCGTCCGCCCCCGATGCCGGATGCCGAATACAATCGATTTGCCGCAACTGACAGAGGCGTCGGCCGTTGAAGACACCAGGTTATCCCCGTCGGCCACGGGGGGCCGACACGACGGCACTCATCCCGCACCGTGGCTGGACTTACGTTCGCCTTGAAGCTGCTCTAGCGCTCTGTCACTGATCGAATGATGGGTGCCACTGGCGGCTGGCCCGCCAGTGTCCTGTGAGCGGTTGTTGGTAATTTCGCACTGGCGGACAAGCCGCCAGTGGCACACACGTTCCCCGCGTATCCATCAAATGACGCTTGACGGAGCTCTAGATTCTCAGGGCGCAACGATCAATTGACCCGTTGCTTCTTCCGTGACGGGGAGGTTGGCATTGTCGTCGAGGATGGCAAAGACTGTGTACGTATCGAACGGCACGGCGATGCCCTCCGCATCCAAGAACGTGAACGTAAACTGGCCGTTGTCGGCATTGTTGCTGAGGGGCTCATCCTGAAGAAGGATGATCTCGTTTCCATTCTCGTGGTCGTCGTCCGTGTCAAGACCAAGCACGAGCATCGCTTCGGCATTCACGTCGCCGTTGTCGGTCCAGGTGATATTAAACACGTCGCCCACCGTGACGGTCTCGTCGGCCACACCCGGCGTATCGAAGGCCAGCGTCGGCGTCTCCAAAGCTGTGATAATCGTAAGCACACCCGTCGTGCCACGATCTTCGTCACGCGACAAGGCGGTTGCCGTCGTGCCGTCCGGCGCTTCGATCGTCACAGTGACAACGTAGTCGCCAACCCGAACACCGGAGATATCCCAGATGAAGACATCCGAATCGCCGTCGGCCAGGGCGTCGCGCCCGCTACCGGGAGTTCCATCACCGACCAACTCGATTGGATCGCCGACATCTTCGCCCAAGGCGTTCTGGCGTTGAGCGGTCACTCGCACAGTCGTGCCGAACATGCTCGCCATGTCCGCCCACTGAATGACTGCTTCCGCACCTGGTGAAGCTGTCACCGCACCGACCGGCTGTACAACCGCCACGCCAAGATCCACGGAGCCTTCCAGGCCCTCGGGAAGAGGCAGCGTCCCGTAGAGAATGGCCGAGCCGGAACACCCGGCGGACATGAATACAACAGAGACTAACGGTATTAAGACCAATGGCGCCAAGCGTCGCCAAGAACGCACACAACGATGGCGGTTTTGGAATAGCACGCAATTCACGATATTGACCCCCCTCGCTTTGGCGTCGCCGGATCACTCCCCGTGGGTGTGAGCGGAAACGCGACGGATACTGAGAGCTTGTCCCCACATGATTGTTCGACGCCAACCTGGCGATTGTCAAATGCGAATGGCGACTGAAAAACAAAGCCCGGGTATGAACGTCCTCTAATCCAACCACCCCCACGGCCCCATATTCCCTAAGTCCATGAATGCCTAAATCACTTGCACCCTCGGCCCCTCAATCCCTCGATCCCTTGGTCCCTCGGCCCCTTTTCCAAAGCTGAACTACACCTTGAGAGTGCCGCCGACCCTTCCTAGAATCAGCAACAGCGGATCGCGCGAACGGGATGGCTACGTGGGGAGCCTTTCCGGTCGAGATCGTCCGACGCCTGTCGGCGAACGCCGAAGAGCGAGCCGGAGTCGCGACCGGGTCCGTCAATCGCCGCCGCGGGGCAACGCCTGACCGATCATGGGGGAATGTGAAAGATGCAAAGCAAACCACTTTTCACGACCAACGGTTTCGACAGCCGGAACCAGAACAATCAGCCACGCTCTCAACGACGTTCCTTCGCCGCGTCGATGGGCCTCTTCACGATGTTGTTCATGGCCTGTGGAATGGATGGGAGCGGCTGTATCTCGTTGCCGATACCGGAGTCCAGCCCTGGCGTCGCCAGCAAACAACTCGGCGGCACACCAAGGCCCGTTGTCTTGAACTCCGATCACATCCTGGGCGATCCCAACGCACCCATTACGATTGTGCAATACGAAGACCTCTCCAACAACAATTGCGGAAAATTTGCACGGGGCGAATTCCCAAGCCTCGAAGCGGAATACATCGAGACCGGTCTCGTACGGTGGGTGTTCAGACAATATCCATCTAACGGCTCGGCGCAGGCGACACCTTCCGCAAGGGCGCTCGAGTGTGCGGATGATCAGGACGCGTACTTCGATTACCGGGACTTGGTGTATGACACGACCGACGCCAATGGCAGCACGCTCCTCTCGGACGCCACGCTTCAGGATCATGCCGATTCGCTCGGCCTGGACACAACCGAGTTCGACGCCTGTTTCACCAGTCAGAGCAAGACCGCACGCATTCAACAAGACGTGAACTCCGCCAATTCACTCGGCTTCAGTTCACTTCCGGCGTTCTTCGTCGAAGACGAAGTTGTGTCCGGATTTCAATCCGCGGAAGGCCTCGCCAAAATCATTGATCGACACCTGATGAGCCCATAAAGTTGATCATTAGACTATCTCAGCATTGGGGTAAAGGTGTCGAATCGAGAAACAGACGCCACCCTGAGGTCCTTTGGCGAAACACCGACGCCATAGTATCCTCACGAACTGCGAGGAAGGCAGAGCCAGTGCAAACCCAACCGTCGCCCCGTCGCCATCATGGTTATCCGTCAAGGTGTGTTCCCGTTGCCGTCACCCTCATGGCGACCTGTGTGATTGCCGGCTCGTCCGTAATCTCGGGTTGCGACGGTCTGTTTCCTATTCCGATCGTGCCGACGCCGATCATCCTCGACTCGGACCATGTCCTGGGCAGTGCCAACGCCCCCGTGACGGTCGTGGAGTATTCCTCCTATTCCTGCCATTGGTGCGGCCGCTTTGCCAGGGAAGAGTTCGCCGCAATCAAAGCCAAATATGTTGATAGTGGCCAGGTCCGCTGGGTCTTCCGGAGCCTCCTCACGATGAGTGACTCGGCCCAGGTGCTTCCTGTCTGTGCGGCGGAGTGTGCCTCGGATCAAGGACGGTATCTCGACTATCGTGAACTCCTCTTCGACAACCAAGCCGACCTGTCGGAGAACGCACTCAAGCAACACGCCACCGCCCTCGGACTCGACCGTGGAACATTTGACCTCTGCCTGGACGGTGGATCGAAGGTCGCGCGCGTCCAGCGGGATGTCGATTCCGGATTCGATCTGGGCGCAAGCAGCACACCCACATTCTTCGTCGGCAGCGAGATGGTGCGCGGTTATCAGACCGCCGACCAGCTCGGAGCAGTGATCGACAGTCACCTTGCCGGGTAGAATCGGGGACACCATTCGCACGGGACCGTGACCCCGGTCCACCCTGCCGGGCGTCACCTGAGATTCTTCTGTCGCCCCCACCCCCACCCTGCCGATTCCAAAGGTACGCCCTGACTGAAAGACAGACCGTGCGTCTTCAGTTCGGGCACCGCCGTCCGACTCGCCAATTGAGTGCCTCAACGATGAAACGAAAACGTCCCATAAGTCTGAACCTTGTCTCGGTCGTCCTTGCCGCGACGACGGTGTTCTTCGCCTCGTGTACGGCCAACTCCGTCCTGAACCTGGCGGCTCCGGCCGGGGTGTTTGTCGCAGGCTCGGTGGAGCCGGTGCCCAGCGCGATTCAGGTCGGCTTTGTCAACAACACGCCTCATCGAGCAATCTTCACCTACGGAGCCTACGACCAATTCGACCAGGAGACGATCCCGACCGGCTTCGGCCAACTCCGCCTTGAGGGCAACACCGCAAGCGCCCAGGTCGCCCAACCGTGTCGAATGACTTTCTCGGTCGGAGGTGACGAGCTGGTTCGACTCATCAACGCGAACGAGAATGATTCAGCCATCAGCATCAACGACCCCCGCGCCCTCGTAAGGGGAATCTATTTCTCGTCCGCGCCGCTTGGCGACCCCCTCGAAGCCGAACCAACCGAGGGAACGGCTGAAGGCGCCGTCGTGCTAAACGGCGTAGACTTCGACTGCCGCCGAGACAACATCCACGCAGCCTCCGGCTCCGGGCTCCTGTTGTTCACATTTGTTCAGGATGCCTCGGCCCCCGGTGGGTTTCGGATCGACTATTCATTCGTGTCGCCCTAATGTACGTGTCGCCCTGGCGTTGCGCCGAGAGGTGTTCTTCATCGCCCCGCCGGCAGCGCCACGGGCATGAGGCCCCCGCCCGGGATTCAGAATCACCCTCCGAAGATGGTACACGTCGTCGAGGCAACCGACATCCCCATCGCTCGCCGGCACTGTCGGGCTGCTGCAAACCGGCGACACGGAGGATGATCTCAATCTCTTGATCCCTCGGCCCCTTGGCCCCTTGATCCCTCGCACCCTCCAACCGCGTCTGAAAGCCACGACTTTCTGTCCGCCTGGTTGTGGGGTATATTGATCGCTTCATAGTCTATAGAGCAGTTAACGATTGAGTGTGGCGCCGGCGTCTCGCCGGTGGAAGCAAGGCGGCCGAGTGCCGTTGCCTCACCGGCGAGACGCCGGTGCCACAGATCAACGTGAAACGCTATAGTGGACCATCTGTCTCAAGGCGATATCTCTGACATTCTCGGTTTCACGCATGATCATTCATCGTTTGAAACAATCTTCATCCAACATGCCTGGCCGTCAATCCGCCACCACATACCTTTCATCCAATTGGAGTTCCAGCCATGATGCAAACAATCCTGCGGGCGTTTCTTGTCCTCGCCCTACTCATCGTCGGGATCAGCTATGTCGAAAGTGGAGACCTGCTCAAGGAATACCGAATCGTTTTGATCCTCGGCGCACTCGTGTTGGCCTTCTGCGTGATTGCCATTGATCTGATCATTCCGAGGAAATCCCTCCAGGCGATCTCCGGCCTCTTCTTCGGGTTGACCGTCGGCTTGCTCATCACCTACGGCCTCACGCTCGTCCTCAATGCGCTGATTCCTTTCTTTATACCGACAGGCCTCGATTCCGTTCCCGAATACCGTGTGACGGTCGATACGATGAAACACAACGATGGGACGGTGATGCTTGACAAGAACGGCCTGCCTGCCATCAAGGAAACCAGGACCGAGATCGGCGTGCGGGAACACCCCGCGATTACGGTCGTCAAGTTCATTCTCGGCATCATCTGTTGCTACTTCTGCATCAGCTTCATCATGCAAACCAAGGACGAAATCCGTTTTGTGATTCCGTATGTGGAGTTCGCCAAACAACTCAAAGGAGAACGTCCGCTCATACTTGATACGTCCGTCATCATTGACGGGCGCATCGCCGATATTTGCGAAACCAGCATCATCGATCAGAATATCATCATTCCTAGATTCGTCCTGATCGAACTTCAATCAATCGCCGATTCGAGCGACAAACTCAAACGCATCCGTGGTCGAAGAGGACTGGATGTTCTCCACAAATTGCAAAACAACAAGAAGATCGACGTCCAGGTTCTCGACACTCTGTACCCCAAGGTTGAGGCCTCCGAATCGGTAGACCTCAAGCTCCTTGCGTTGGCGGAAGAACTCAATGGCCGAGTCGCCACCAATGATTTCAATCTCAACAAAGTCGCCCAGCTGCGAGGAATCATCATCATCAACATCAACGACCTGGCCAACGCCATGAAGCCGGTCGTCCTGCCCGGCGAAACGATGAGCGTCAAAGTCATCAAGCCGGGCGAAGAACCCGGACAGGGCGTCGGCTACCTCGACGATGGCACCATGATCGTCGTCGAACAGGGAAGGAACAGGATCGGCGAGACCGTTTCGATTGCCGTCACGAGTGTTCTCCAGACTTCCGCCGGACGCATGATCTTCGGCCGAACCGAAGGCGCTGTTCTCGGCAACCGGCACAAGAACTCGTAATAAAACCGTCGGTCGGCCCGCGTGCCGTGGTAAGCCATCCTTCTGGCGATGGCCCTTGTCAGTCGTGAGAGCCGGGCCGTGGGACCACCGGCGAGACGCCGGCGACACAGGACAATGAGTCAACAGTTCAGACTGAGTACCAACCGAATGCCCGACCATACGCCGCACCAGAAGAAGATCATCGAGCGATACTACGATAACCGCGACGCCATCATGCTCGAACGGATTTCGGAACTCGTGACGGAACTCTATCTCGCTGACAGCGATAAGAAGAAAGATCGTCTTTGGGAACGGGTCGCCACGGCGATGAGTCATCTGAAAATCCGCGACACAATCGCGGCCAACATCCTCAAACGCCGAGATCCCCAGGTCCTGGCCGCGAACCTGAAAGACTGGCTGCAACAAGCTCAAAGTCGATAGGCAAGATCGATCGGAGCCGCCGTTATGAAGTGCCCAAAGTGTGATCGTCCCATCGAAAGTGACAGTGCGTTTTGCCGACACTGCGGCGCCGCCACGGCGCGACAGCCTGAACCGGAGACGGCAGCAAGCAAGCTCCAGGATGGTGCCGGCCGCCCAACCGACAGCCCCCCCGCCACGGACATACAGGCCAAGCGCATAGTCCTCATGCCGGAGGG
>CAZTAR010000215.1:0-8065 GCA_964611695.1 uncultured Planctomycetaceae bacterium
GTATGACTCTTTCATTCACTACACCTTGCCGGTTTATCCCGGCGCACAAAGGAAGAACGATGACAGAGCGTATTGGTGCAGTGACGTTCAAGGGAAACCCCATGACGCTTCTGGGGCCGGAGATCAAAGTGGGCGATCAGGCTCCCCATTTCAAGTTGGTGGGTAATGATCTTGCCGATATCGAATGCAAGTTTTTTCACGGCAAAGTACGGGTACTGAGCGTGGCGCCGAGCATCGATACTCCGGTCTGTGCCACGCAAACGCGCACATTCAACAAGGAAGCGATCGGCCTCGCGGAGGATGTCGTGATTTTGAGCGTGAGCCTTGATTTACCATTTGCCTTGAAGCGCTTCTGCGGCGCCGAGGGGATCGATCGCGTTATCACGGCCAGCGACTACAAGTACCACGCCTTTGGTGAGGCTTACGGCGTTTGCATCCGGGAGCTTGGCCTGCTGACCCGTGCGGTTTTCGTCGTCAACCGCGACGACAAGATCGTTCATGCCGAGTACGTTCCGGAGGTGACCAACGAACCCGATTATTCTGAAGCGCTCAAGGCCGTAAAAGCAGCTCTGTAGGAGGACAGCTTCGGGCAAAATCGGGGCGAGCTTGTCCAACCCCGAATCACCTTCCGAAGCGTTGGTTGCCCGTGGCCGACGGGGATCACCCGTTTGCTCGCGCTCCCTACCAGGTCAAACGGTGACCGCTTGCTGACGCGCGCGGCTCTGATCACCGCTGCGGAAGATGCCATCTCATGCCTAAAATGCTCTATTCCTCGCCTTCCCCGAGAACCTGTCCGACCAGCGCCTTCACTGGATGATAATGCTTGACGAGAATCACCGTCCGGCTCGAACGTTTGGCAATCGCTTCAGGAATACTGCCAAAGAGAATCTGCGGGAAGATGCTGCCGCCCGCCGCACCAACCACGACGGCGTCGAAATTCTTCGCCTCTTGGATGATCCCCACACTGACGGATGGGTGACGGATTACCCTGCTATTCAGGTTTAAACCGTCAATGGCCGCCATCCGGGCGACCGCGTCATCGAGCCGCCGGGTGACCGCGTTGAGGTCTTGACTGGAGGCTTCGACAGGCGCGACACCGCATACCGTCACGGTGCCCTGCCGCGCCCGAGCCAGGGAGGCAACATACTGCTCGGCACAACGTGCGTGTTCGCCACCGGCGGTTGGCACGAGGAAGCTTCGCAGCGGCTCGTCGCCAACACACTTGACCAGCATGATGTCGGCTCGAGCATGGTTCACCACGGTATCCACCACCTCTCCCAGGATCTTCCGGGTCGTGGAGGTGTAGCCCTTCCAACCTAGTAGGATCAGGTTACAGGCACGCTCACTGGCCGTTTCCAGTATGGCCCGCGCTGGATCATGTCCAATGCGAACCAGCGATGTAACGGGTACCCCGTGCTCCAACGCGACGGCTTGGGCACGCTCCAGAATGTGTCTTTCTCTCTCTACTATGGAGTCTTCGCGGGTCGGCGGTAACTGCTCCGGCACAACGACCACACGCAGAGCGACGATCTCTCCCTGACGCTCAGCCGCAACGGCGGCGGCAAGCTCGATGAGATGTGGGACATTGGCGGGATTGGCCAATGGCACCAATACCCTGAAACGACCCTCGCCGGTTGTGGCGGCCCGTTCCAGTGCGATTCGAGAAGGAACACCCGGCAGCGTGATCTCACCTGCCCTGTAACCTTGCCAGACCACAAAGCCCATGACACCCAACACCAAACACGCACAAGCCATCGCCATGGGCGCTGCGTGGTGAGAAATCTGAACCAACAGGTAGGAATTGGCGAGGATACCCAGCGCCGGCAGCACCGGTACCCACGGCACCCGGAACGGGCGATTCAGTTTCGGGTACTTCCGCCGGTGAACGATCAATGCCGCGTTGACCAGGATCAGCGCCAGCAGGAGGACGGTGTCGGCAAAATGTGCCAACTCTTCCAGCGGGAGAATGACGGCGAACACCAGGATGGTCCCGCCAACCAGCAAAAGGGAAACGATCGGTGTCCGAGTTCGGGAATTGACGGCGCCGAAGTTTCGGGGGAGATGTCCGAGGCGGCTCATCGACAGGACCACGCGAGAACCCGCCATGATCGATGCGTTGGCCGCCGAAACCATCGAGAACAGAGCGCCGGCGACAATCACCTTGCCGCCGATCGGCCCCAGGAACTGCCTGGCGGCGTTGCCCATCGCGGCCTCACTGTATTCGCTCAGCCCGGCGGCGATCACCACCAGAACCACCAGCGTGTACAACAACGTCACGACGCCCATTGAGATGAAAATCGCTCTCGGAATCGTCCTGACAGGATCCTTGACTTCGCCCGCCGACGCGGCGATTGCCGAGAAGCCGAAGAACGTGATGAACACCATGGAGGCGGTGCCGAAGATCTTGGCCCAGTCCGTGCTGAACTTCTCGACCATGTCATCGACACGAACACTGGCCATTCCGCCAACGACAAACCAGATCAACAGAACCACTTTGGTGGCGGTCACCACGACCTGAAAATGTCCACTCTCTTTCGTTCCCTTCACGTTGAGCATGGTCAAGACCACCAGGGCGACTACCCCGGCCATGCACTCGAATGGCGTCTTCCAAACAAACTCGGTGAAGTAACTCGACAGACTGGCGATATAAAATGCGCACGAAGAGGTGTAGCCCAACACGAGTGCCCACCCCACGAAATAGGCATAAATAGGCCGAAAGGTTCTCCGGGCGTAAAGATAACCCTCGCCGGATTCAGGGTAGATTGACGCGAACTCACAATACGTCAGCGCTGTGAATAGCGCGACTCCCGCCGCCATCAGGAAGGAAACGATGGCGGCCGAACCCACGTTCCGAATCGCAAGACCCGACAGGGTGAATATCCCCGCGGCGATCATCGTGCCCACACCAATCGCCAGGGCGGTGGTCAATCCCAGGTCTCGGTGGAGTACCGTTTCGACGTGAATATCCGGGGTGGGTGGCGTTTTCATGGCGAGCCCCTCCGCAAGCCCGGATGCGCGGCTCGTTCCAGCATGAAAACGACTTGGCCGTTTCGGAAGACGGTCACGGTGCCTGTGGATTGACTGACCACGATCGACATGGCCTGTGTGTGGGTTGTAATGGCTGCCGCCGCCTGATGTCGCGTTCCCAGTCCCTGAGGAAGGCGCGCGGCCGAAGCCTTGGGCACCACGTACGTTCCCGCGCTGAGCAGCGTGCCGTCCGCATGAACGACAAATGCTCCGTCCAGCAGCGCGAATTCCTTGATCGTCTCGGCAAGACTACGATCGAGCAGACTCCGAAGAGAACGCGCGTAGCCGTGAAAGGGGTTCAAAACGAGTTGCCGTGTGTGCCGCATCACTTGACGGGTATCTCCGATCACAAACATGGTCCCGATCGGGCGTGCTTCCCGTCCTTCGGCAGCAAGCTCGATGGCAAGCGACAAGGCGCGCAACATGACCGCTGGTTGGATCCTGGCCGAGCGCCGTGTCGCCTTGCCGGCAAACATGGCCTTAAAATGCACAGCCGGCCGAATCACGGTGACACTGTCCAGAGCCGTACCTCCTGGGCCGGTGACGCAAACGACGTTGCTCTCGTCTTTGAGGAGGTCGGTGGATGTGGCCAGCAGCAGCCCGAAATGTGCACGGTCCACTGGCGTCAGGGTGGTATGTGGAACCTCGAGCAGGTGCGTATCAGGCCGCTCAAGCACGAAATCACGGCCCTTTTGGGAAGTGACGACCAGCACGAGACCGGTCCATGCGCACAACGCATCCCACGGCAGGCTCTCGATACAGTCGACAGCCAACAGCAACGCCTGTGCGTTCAACAGTCTCACTAGGTCAATCGCTTTCTCAATCAGAACCTGATTCAGTTGAGGCGCGCGCGGCAATCGCCGCACACGGTGTTTGGGCTCCAAGCCCGCCCTGCCCCTCAGCAGTTGCTCGACGCCGCGTAGATTGCGGGCCTTGACAATCGTCTGGCGGTTCTCGGCCGAATCCAGCAGCTCTGCTAGAGCGGCAAGGAGTTCCAGGTGGAAGTGTCTATGTTTGTGGCCGACGATCAGCAGCGCAATCAAATGAACACGGCTACTTCCGGGAATACCATACTCCACACCAGAGCGACTGCGGCCCAGAACAACACGGTAATCGCCGTCCCAGTCGATCACAGCGTGAGGTAGGGCGAAACCCTCAGCGACAATGGTTTGGGCGGCCGCCTCGCGCTCTTCAACGGCTTTGACAACCTCTTCCGATGTGACCGTTTTGTCATCCAGATTCGCCGCCGCGACCAGCGCGTGAATCGCCTTCACACGCGTCTTGGCCGTCAGTTCGACCACTCGAATGGCGCCAACAAGTGTCTTGAGATTCATCTCGGGCTCTTTCGCGAGAAAGCCACCATCGAATTGAGGGGTTGGAATCCCATGTGAAGTTGTGCCCCCAACGGGCTACATGTCAAGTAGGCCTTAGCCACCCGCTGCAAACCACCGGCAGACCTGGCAAAACGGAAACGCCTTCGACGGAAGTGTGACCGACTTGTCGCGGCAAGGCAAGCGTTGGTGGCATTAAATCGTCGGAGAAGGCGCCCGGTTCAGAATAGGTCAAGTCCGTCGCGCTTCGAGCACCTTCGGCATGAGAGGACATCCACCACACCGAGCTTGCATAGAAGAGCACGTCGGCAAGCGGTCAGCGTTCGACTTGGTGGGGAGCGAGCAAACTGGTGATCTCCGTCGGCCACGGGGGCCGACGCTACAATCGGGTTTTATGCCGCACGGTGTTTTGTGCTCGCGACCGGGCATTTCGGCACAGGCAGCGTTTCGCCACTCGCAGTGGAATCCGAGGATCGCGTCAGCCAAACGCTCTTGTGGCAAGTAAGCAGTGCATACGGCCAAATCCACCACAGGAGGAACGTCGAGTAGAAGGCGTACGGCATCCCAAACAGCGCATCACTGCTCCGTTCACGGAACAGAAAGAACAGAACGGTAAACAAAGAGCCCGACACACAGGCTGCCAGCAACTTCAAGCCGAATACGGCAGGCATCAAAACGGCCAGAACGAACGCGGCACATAAGAACAAGTACGGTAGAACGAGCCCCAAGGCTCCCATCACGAAGTTAAAGCGAATGCCAAGCTTGGACTCTCCGCGGAAGTTTGTGAAGACATAGCGGCTTGTATGCACCGTTTCACGGACGTTGCTACGCCCCCAACGCAGAAACATCCTGCAGAGGCGGTCATACGTGTTGGGCGTGTTAGTTAAGACCCGTGCCGAACTCTGGTAACGCACCTTGAGTCCTTGGCTGAGTATGAAGTTCGTCATGGCGTGGTCTTCACCGGCACGGGCCGGCCGTCCGCGGAACGTCTGGTGCAACCACCGCTCCAGCACGGGCAGGACCGCGCTGCGGCGGTAGGCGGCCAGTGCGCCGGCGCAACACAAAACGGCGCCGCCGGCCATCACGCTTTGTGCCGCTCGCTTGTAATCGAAGGTCATCACGTACCGCACGGCCATCATACGAGGGATGAGGCCATCACGGCGATTCAGCACACGCACACTGCCTGCGACAGCGCCGACGGTTTGGTCATTGACCATCGGGCTGACAACCGCGCGTAACGCGTCAGGCTCAATCAGCGAGTCGCTGTCAACCGTGACGAAGACTTCACCTTTCCCTCGTCGGAACCCCTCCCACAGCGCCCATCGCTTGCCGCGGTTCTCGGGGCAACGAATCGGAGTGATGACCGGGCCGATCTCTTCCGAAGCCCTCTGGATGTGTGACCAAGTGTCATCGGTGCTGCCGTCATCCACGACGATGATGCTGAGACGGTCGCGCGGATAATCGGCGCGAGCGAGGCAACGGAGCGTTTCGCCGACCAGCGCCCCTTCGTTGAACGCGGGCACCACCACCGTGACTCGCGGAAGTAGTTTCTCCTCAACAATCGGAAAAGGGCGATAGCGAATCGCCAGCCACAGCCGCCAGAAACACCAGATCGTCGTCGCGGCGCCATAGACCAAACCAGCAATCAGCGCAATGCGTGACAGCGGGGCATCCCACAGGGTCTCCGCGGCGCGCGTTCGCGCGTCGAACCGCCACGCGAGGAGCATGACCGCAACTCCGATGAGAACGAGCAAAACCTTGAAGATAACATCGCGCTGGTCGAAAGATAGCTCCCCACCGGTTTTGGCGCGCCGGCGCACGAGCGGATTAGCCCATGTTAGGCTCGATGAGAGAATAGACATCTTGGATGCTCCTTTGCCTCAGCGCCGAACAGGTTGCCGACACGTTGGGCGGGGGTGATGAGAGGGCTGCTTGTTGGCAAGTCGGGGGCATCCGTGCCTCGGTGTGGTGATTCACGCGATCATGAGCAGTCCGTCGTTTTGTTTTGGATTTTATGCTCCAGCCACGATTCCGGAGGCGTGTCCCCATGTCGGATCAATTCGAAAACCGCGATGAAAAACCGAACCTTGCTCGCCGGCATGGTGTTTCAATCCCAAGGAAGTATGGACTTCCGCCCTGAAACGGGCATGAAATGCGCATGAAAACTCTTTAATCCGGCGAGACTCCCGCACTTGGCATCATGGGTAGCCGGACGACGAACTCGCAGCCGCCTTCGGGATGGTTCGAGGCCACCACTGTGCCATTGTGAAGGATTGCGATGCTTCGGACGATTGTCAGGCCTAGCCCAACCCCTTTGAATCGCCCATCCTCCTGCGGAACGCGGTAGAACCGGTCAAAGACCCTGCCGATGTGTTCGCCGGGAATTCCGGGACCACAGTCGCGAACGGCAATCCGGGCGTCTTCACCGACCAGCGTAACGCGAACCTCCACAGCCCCCCCGGCGGGGGAATACCGGACTGCGTTCCGCATTAGATTCATGAACATCAGTCGCAGCAGTTCGCCGTCACCAAATACGAGCAGTGCTTCTTCGCCATCAATCAAGGGTGCCAATCGCGTGGCGAATCGAACATTTCGCTCCTTGGCCGACGCTTCGCATCGTTGCACGGCGTCCATGACGGCCTCGTTGAGCGAGACCTCTTCGCGGTCTGAAAGTGGCAAACCTGCTTCGGCCCTCGCCAACGTCAGCAGACTGTCAATCGTCTGTGACATCGCTCGCACTTCCTCCTGAACCTCAGTGGCGAACTGTCTGTGCTCCGCCGCGCTTCGCTCTTTGTGAAGAAGTACCTGGGCACTTCCCAGGAGCACGGCCAGGGGCGTCTTCAACTCGTGCGAAACGTTCGCGATGAACAGGCCCTGGGATTCGAATGCTTCCTCAAGGCGGTCGAGCATCCGGTTGACGTGCTTCACCATCTCGGCGACCTCGTCCCTGCCAGAGGCGTGGCCAACTCGGCGCGAGAGGTCATCGGTTCCCAGTCTTTTGGCCACTTCCGCAACTCTGTTGATGGGAGCCAACGATCGTCCCGCCAATAACCACGATGCCAATGCGGCCAGCAGCAGTCCCGCTGAAACAAGCGCCAGCAGCAGGCTGCGTAGCTCACTCACCGACTCATTCACGGGTCTGAGGTTGACCGCAATCTGAAGATAGAATCCCTGATCCTGAGGGCGATCAAGATACAACGTCAACAGGCGAACATCTCCCGGGTTGCCAATCAGGCGCTCCGCCGCCTCGCCACCCAGGGTCTCCAGGATCGGCCCTCCCGCGCCTCTTGCTCCGCGGGCCGCCTCACTCAACGGCAGGGTGTACCCGCCGAGGTTCTTCGATCGCTCGACGACTTGTCCGTCAGCAGCGCGAAGTTGGAAGTAATAGCCAGGGAAGCGAAAGGGAATGGAACCACCCTGCGCACGCCGAGGTGACGCCCCCTCCCCATCCGCGGAGAGCGTGATCTTCTCGACCATTGTCTCCGCACGGTCACGAAGTCGCTCATCAAAGTTCTGCCGCAGGTTGGTCTTCCGGACGGTCAGGATCACTAAACACAAACCCGTCAGGATCGCTCCGAAGACAAGTAAGTAGAGCAACGCCAACTTGAAACGCAGAGTTCGGAAATGTCGCCACATCTTGCCGTCTCGCCTACGCCGCCTACTCGCCCGGATCTTCAGCACTCAGCATATACCCGGAACCTACAACG
>CAZTAR010000216.1:0-8048 GCA_964611695.1 uncultured Planctomycetaceae bacterium
GGAGCAACGGGCTTTCATCCCCATCTGATCTCCGCCACAGAGGATGCCATCTCATGCCTAAGATGCTCAAGTGCGTTGTCAGCCATCAGTTGGCGGGTTGGTTCCGCCCTGGTATATGTGGCACCGGCGTCCCGCCGGTGGAAGACTCAGGCGAGACGCCTGTGCCCCGGAAACCGGAACCCAGTTAACCCGAAAAATAGAGGTTGACGCAGCTCTAGTAAAAGATCGTCACGAACAGGTGTGGCTCCTTCTTCTTGCTCTCGAAGGTGCCGATGGAGGTTGAATTCGACTTGATATAAACACCGGGATTGTTATCAATCCACTCGTTGACGATGTCGTCGAGGTTTGCGAGGCCGGCGTCGGTCAGTTTGGCATGGAATGTTCGGATGCGGGTCGCGGTATCTGTCGGGCCACCCAGAGGGCGCTTGAGCTTTGCATCCTGATGTCCACCCCCCAGTGTACTGCCTGCCGCAAAGCTACGGATCATGCGAGATTCACTCGTCGGCATCTCATCTTCGTCAATGAGGGAGATCGCAACTTCAGCCTCATCTACGAGTGCTTGAGCAGGCTTCGCGACCAGGTTGACAGCCTGAGCGGCGGGTGGCGCGGCGGCCGCCCTTTGTGTTGCGGCGTGGGCCTCCATCGCCTGTCGTCGCTTCTCCGCTACGCAGTTCGGGCAAAGAAGCACGCCTTGGATAAGTCCGGCTTGTTTACCGGCAATTTGTTCAGTTGTTATTTGCCCGCCACAACCCTGACACGTCTTCTTGGGCGCATCGCTCATCGTTTCCAGCTCCTGCTAGGGATCAAGCTGCGGCTGCTTCCATCCTCACGTCGAAATGACGGTGTGTCCGCCCCGCGTTGAATCTGAATCTCCCTCACTAGTATACCGCGATACGAGGGACCGTTTCAATGACGCTGGACACATCAGCCATCAATGTTGCGGAGTTCAGGCTCTTGAATCGTCAAACGCGAAGTTCTCGGTCGCCATGACAATCCGGCGGCAAAATACGCTAGGAGAAGAGACTTATCAGACCTTTGGCAAACTGGACTGTTGCCAAGAGGAGCGACAGCCCGCCGAGGATGGTTCCAATGGTGACCTGGATTGCGGAAGAATCGCGCATGAGCAGGAGAATCAGGCACGACGCGAAGCAAAGTGAAGCGATTGCCGAGGAGACAGGCAGATCCCACGCGATGTCTGTGAAGGCCAGCCCAACCAGTGCGAGAAGAAAAACATACTTGAAAAGCGATTGGGTCAGGGAGAGACGCCGCCCGGTCGCCAGCAGGAAGGCGGCTATCGCTGCGCCAATCAGACCGGCTGTGGGCCACGACCATTCTTCGCGAACTCCCAAGGCGAAGATATGAAACAGGCCCACCAGCAAGGCAAAGGCCATCGAGGCCCATCGCGCCAAAACAAACCGATGGCTGATCAACCAACTTTCGGGAGCCGCATCGCGCTTGATACGTTTCAAGGCGGGAAGTCGCGTACGCTTTTTCTTGATACGCATCTCGGGAGGTCGCAGGCCCGCCAGGGTCGTCCCGTCAGGCATCTGCAACTCGAGCCGGAATCGAAAACCGCCAACGCTGAATGATTGCAGCGGCGCCAACTTGCCTCGGGCGATTCGCTGGTTTCCGACGTAGGTGCCGGTTGTGCTCTGGAGATCCTCGATGTTGACTTCGCCCTGCTCGCTCACGCGAAGCCGGCAGTGCGAATCCGACATCGCGTCGCTTTCCACGGATAGCCAGTTCCCAGGGGCCTTGCCGATCTGAAGGTCTTTCGCGACAGGCAACACGAATTGCTCACCCAGCCAATACGGCCCCTCCATCACGGTCAGGACGGCGAGGCCGTTCTGATCCTGGCCGACATCCACCTCCAGGTGAATCTCCTGTTGGCAGCGCGGACACGTCAACGAAATGACGAGCCCCAACTGGTCACAATCAAGAGGGTTTCCGCAGGGACAACAAACGGTAATCGCCATGGCTGCTCGCTCAAGAGGAAAAGACTATATTCTGTCCGCATGATTCGGGAATGGCAAGTATCGAGGTGTTGATAATTTGCACGCCCCTGTTGCGACTGACGCCTCTGTCGGCCGAGGCAAACAGTTTGCCTTCCACGTCCGACTCGGGGGTTGGACGCGACGGTTTTTCTCAAAAAGTTCTACCACGACGGTGATCAAACCCCTCGGTGGCTATGCTGGATCGTAAACCGATTGGGCGCCCCCGACCCGACCGCGATCGCGAAGAGCCGCGCCGTGAACAACACTTCAATTCGGCCCTCGGATATACTCATGCATAAAGTGGATCGTGGCTTCCTGGTCGGCAAATTGCCGTGCGAGAATGTCCCCTGTCGAAAGGACTCCGAGGAGTTGACCCTGATCATCCACAACGGGTAAGTGTCGAATCTTATTGCGAGTCATGTCCGCGGAACATTCGTCGAGAGACGTGTTCGGTTCGCAGACGCGCACTTGTGTTGTCATCACCTCACTGACCGGTGTGCGGCCCGGGTCTTTTCCGACGGCGATGACCCGCGTGAGCAAGTCTCGTTCGCTGAAGATGCCGACGAGCCGATCCGCTTTCATCACCGCGAGCGCGCCGATGCGTTTGGAGTTCATCAAAATGGCAGCCTCCACGACGGTGGCATCCTGTTGAATCTTGACGACTTCACTTCCTTTGGACTGGAGGATGTCCTGCACCTTAGGCATGATGGCTCCTTTCTAAAGTCTATGACGGCTACGCGCATTATAGGGCGGTTACCTCAAACGCAGAAAGGGCTCCGTAGGGAGGGGGCCGACAGACTCACTCACCGGCAGTTCCCGCTCGAACACGAATAGGACGCGCCAATCCGCCTCGTTCACCTCGGAGAGGAGGCGAAACCACCTTGTTTGGCGGGCTCATAGTTGGTCGGTGGAGAAGAGTTTCCCATCTTGTGTCGTGAATTGTCGATGGCGGGTCTAGTGCTTTATCAACCCTAAGTTGTCGAGTTGGTTCCGCCCTGGTATTGGTGGCGCCGGCGTCCCGCCGGTGGAAGACACAGGCGAGACGCCTGTGCCACAGAGACCGGAACCGAGTGAACCCGAAAAATAAAGGTTGACGCAGCACTAGAGCAAACTCACCTTTTCTGTCGCAGCCGACACCTTTGTCGGCGGAGGGGGCCCGTTGGTTATCGACGTTCGACAAACGGGGCTCAGGCGTGACGTACGCGCTCGATCTCGGCGCGAGGGCCTCGACGTTGTGCATCTATGACGAGAAGGAACCCAGCGCGGTCCGGTCCCGGCAGATTGAAGCCGCGTCGCCCCCTTGCAGAGGCAACGCCACTTGTTCAATCATCGAGGCAATCGCCGGCTCAAATGGCCATCAACACCCAAACGGCAATGATGACCATGTAGCCGCCGACGATCCTCGGATCTGAATGAAGGCAACGATGCATGTTATTTGGACGAAGCCCAGACTGAACCGCCCGACATTTTCCGCAGCACCGGCGATAGCGAAAATTGTCGTCCGGGACATTCTGTTTTGTTCGTCACTCCCCCATGAGTCAGAATCTTCGACCTAGGAATACCACACTTGTCCGACAAAAACGACGCCAGCCGAGCCAGCGATTGAATCTGTTTTGCCGTGGGAGGATGTCCATTCAAATCCCCGATCAAGCAGATTCCGATACCGTGATTGTTGTAATGGTTGTTCGCCGTCTTGCAGTGAGCACCATGTTTCTGTGCCACCCATCGTTCGCCCACGAACACCTTGCCGTCTTCATAGGCGACGCCGTTCCCAATCACGAAGTGGTAGCCCAGCCCGTCCCAACCGCGGCCGTTGACGTGCCAATCCCGCATTCCCGCCGGCGTCGATCCGTCGCTGCCGGAGTGATGCACCACGATGCACTTCCAGCGGTTCGACAGTCCACGAGAAGGTATCCATCCGCTTTCCGGACTCACCGACCTCACGGCAGGAGGACGTTTGGCTATCTTCACAGGTCGTTCTCGTAACGGGCTGATCGGACTCGGACTGCCTCCCACGTACGGCGGCAGTTGGGTGATCCGCGTATCAGGCGGTTGACACCCAGAGCCAACGATGAGCACACCCACAATCCCTAAAAGGGAAATCCCCACCTTGCGAGTCACAGCTCAGGACTCCTTATGCTTCCAACCCCACATATCAGTACTGGCACAAGCCCGCACATCACCCCCCCAATCGGTCGGGGCAGTCGTGGAAATTAACTTTTTCACCTTGTTCCGAGAAGAGCTCCTCACCAAAGCATGAAGAGGCAGCGGGTATATCCGGAGTGCAACACGGGAAAACTGCTCACACGAGGGAAACGATTGGGCACCGTCCCAATACCACGCAACCGATGGTGAGAACACTTCACGGTAGGCTGCACCTGTGGCGCCGCCGTCTCGGCGGTGGATTTAACGGGCGAGACGCCCGTGCCACACAGTCACGGGCAAGCGTGAAGTGTGCTAGCCGATGACCGCAAGCTCGCCACGGGGCGATTCATCCCATGCGGTAGCGTCGGCCCCCTGTGGCCGAC
Source organism: uncultured Planctomycetaceae bacterium (assembly GCA_964611695.1). GTDB lineage: Bacteria > Planctomycetota > Phycisphaerae > UBA1845 > UTPLA1 > CAZTAR01. The sequence continues at coordinate 4,523 of CAZTAR010000216.1, forward strand.
GGGGATCACAGGGTTGCTCGCACTTTGCAAGATCGAAAGCTGACGGCTTGCTGACGCGCGCGGCCCTGATCGACACAGGCTGCAGGTGTGTGTTCAAACCCAAGCCCGAAAAAGGAGTGCTCTAATGTTCTTGGACCCACGTTCGAAGGTAACCGCGGCTGTCTTCGTGGGTTGCTGCCTCTGAGAATACGGCAAGAGCCGCCGGAAAATCACCGCCCAGCTTATTGAAGACCGCCTCATATTCCGACAGCGACGCCTGATAACGAACGCCTGCCAGGACTGTCGCGTTCTCAAACCGTGCTTCGCCAATCACGGCCCACCGCACCGAGTCCGTCAATCGCGGATGAAAGTCTGTGATGTATCTGGCGCGAGCGGCGTCAAATTCCGCCTCCCGTCCCGCGATGATCTGGTCACGCGTCTCGCCTCGGGCCGCCGCGTCCTCGTAATACTTCTTCATCCTCGCGTAGAGATCGTTCACAAAGTCGTCGATGATCGCCTTGTCGGCGAATCGGTCGCGCGCGGCCAAAGCGATGTCAGAGCCAACGCCGAACTTATGCTCAAACCACGACAGTGCGGCCGCGCGGCCCACATACGTCGCCAGGCTCTCGTTGAAGTTGCCGTCCGTCGGCTTGTAGACCGTCGAGTGCGTCATCTCGTGCATGATCAATTCAGCCAAATCGAACTCGTCCATCGATGTCAGATTCGATTGCCGAATCGGATCGGGAAAGAAACCGAGCGTCGAGAAGCCATCGGCGTGCCCGAGGAATACGTCTAAATCCAACGCCGACAACCGCTCCGCCTCGCGACGCGCCAACCACTCATCGAAATAGAAGCGAACTTCTGTCCGCCCGATAAACGGAAGGTACCAGGCGAACGACGTCAGGCTGTCCTTCTCGCTGGCCGCCAATGCATACCCGGCGGGTTCTGTTCCGTTCCATTCGAAGAGCGTATACGCGTCACCGGCAAACAAGCCAATCTGATCGATCCCGAATTGACGAACCTCCTGCGTTAACATGAGCTCCGCGCGCTCGTCGTCAGTCAGCCGTGGGTCCTCAAGGGCATCCGTCACTGGGACGGTATTGCTCAAACTGGCCAATTCACCCGCGGCCAACAGCAAGAAATATTCGCTCTCGCAACCGGCCGGTAATAACAGTAATGCAAACAGTACGACTCGCACTCGGATCATGTTCTGCACCTTTGGAACTCCCCCACGCGAGGCCCGGATAGACAACTCATTCTAGGGCTCAGCTACGGCCAATAACAACCCTCTTTGAGTATTGGTATGCCTCTGTACCCGCCGACGTCCCTGTCGGCCGAAGCAAACGGTTTGTACTCCACGTCCGACACGGGGGCCAGACGCTACGTTCTCTCAAACAATGCTCAAGAATCGGCGGCGAGCCGGTCCGTTCCCAATCTTACACAACCATGCGGCCGGCACATGTCAAAACAATATCGGTTCCCCCGGTGCGCAACGTTGTTTATGAGACAACTGAAGTGCCACGACGTACCACCCGATTCGTCTACTGCCAATGCGATCGCCAACACTGGGGTCGTCACCATTATCGGTGCGACAAGCCAGCCACAAGGAACCATTGGACTGCGGCCCCCGGCGAATTGGATATTGTAATGGAGAGGCTGATCGATCTCACCCGGCGGTAATGCGGACACTCGACATGTTGATCAACGCGGACAGTTCGACAGTCAGTGCAATGACGAACCTGTTGCTCACCGAGAGCGGCACAACAGGATCAACACAAAGCGGATCCTCGTTCGGGCCCGCCGCGACATTCTCCCTGTCCGGCGATACCTCATCCTTCGACGAAACCTATTCACAACTCGCGTCCCTGGCACTCCTCACTCCGGCCAACACAGCCGCTGCGCCATCGCAGCAAATGAGTGAGGCGGAAGAGAAAGCGTTGGACGAAGCCTTCACCATGATCGAGGACGGGCTCTTCGACGAGGCTGAAATCGCCCTGAAAAGCATTCTCCAAAAGAACAAGTCAAACGCTTTCGCCATACATGCGACCGGTATCATTGAACAAGCACGCGGCGATTACGAAGAAGCTGAAAAGCTATTCCGGCGGGCAGACTTCCTCGCATCGGGCCGCGGCTACGGTGATGATGCCGACAACGCTCGGCTCCTCAGCGAGGACGACGACACCGTTATCGAAGAGGCGGCCGCGCTCATCGACAATCCCAGCACGCGCGAACGGGGCATCAACGTGCTCCTTCACGTGGCAGAACGCAGTCCCAACCGTGCCGACGCGAAGATCGAACTCGGCGAAGGTCTCATTGCCAAAGGCGACTTGCTCGTTGGCATGAACTACCTTACCAAGGCGATCAGCATTGGCGACGAGGATGAGATTCGTCGCGTCAAAGCCCAGGCGGAAGAGCTGGTCAAGCTGCTGCCCACCGCGCCACAGGTGCATCGGCTGCTGGGTCGCGCACAGGTTCACTTGGGTCAATACAAAGAAGCCCTGGCAACACTCGAGGTGGCCACACAGCTATCCGGTTCCGACCTTTACCATAAGTCCGAACTCGCGATGGCACATATTGGGATCGGTCGCGAGATGCTTGCTCAGGGTGACGACACCCGCGCGCTCGCCAAGTTCAAAGAGGCCAGAACACTCGACCCGATGAACTCGGATGTCGGTGTCGCACTCGCCGAGGGATACCTGGCCAAGGCGGAGAAGCTGATGCGCCTGGGTGACACTTCGAAGGCCATCCAAACCTACTTCGACGCCTCGAACGCGGTAGGCTCCAAAGGTCCCGACCATCTCAAACGGCGCATCGCCTCGGGAGCATACTCGGCCGGTGTTCGCATGGAAGCAAAACACACCGCGGCGAACGAAGACATTGACGATGAGGCCCTCGCCTTTCAAGCGGCCTACAACCTCGACAAGGACAATGCCGCCTATAAGCGCAAACTCGCGGAAACCCGAAGCACCATCGGCGATCAATTCATCGCGGAGGGCGAGTACGTCCAGGCGATCGGCGCCTACAAGCGGGCACACGAACTTTACACCAACAACACGACTTATAAGAGTAATCTCGTCAACGCCTACAACCTGCGTGGTGACGAGTTGATGGCGGAGTTGAATTTCGACGAGGCAATCAAAGCATACCGTGACGGCTACCAGGTCGACACCTTCGATCAAACGATCAAACTCAACCTCGCTGAAGCCTACAATACTCGCGGCCTGGATTACCTTACGAAGGAAAAACACCTCAAGGCCGTGGCTGATTTCAAAGAAGCTCTCGCCCTATTCCCCGACAACGCCGACTACCAGGCGAATTACGATTCCGTTTCAGCCTACGATCCAGATTGATGCCACAATGACAATGGGTCGCCCACAATGCCGCCCTGAAACCAGCAGCCGACGCATGTCGATGCTCAAGTGCTCTGTCACTAGTCGATTGATGGGTGCCACTGGCGGCTTGTCCGCCAGTGTCTTGTGAGGAGTCGTTGTTAAAATAGCACATGCGGACAATCAGTCAGTGGCACCCACCTTTCCCGAGTATACCA
>CAZTAR010000217.1:0-161 GCA_964611695.1 uncultured Planctomycetaceae bacterium
GAGGACTTCAGTCCTTCTCAAAGCCACCGCCTTCAGGTGGTGGTGGTTCACTTTCTCTGTAGCGGCCGACGCCCCTGTCGGCCGTCGATGACAACCTGTGTTCCTCGTCAGCCACGGGGAGCCGACGCGACTCGTGTCGCCAAACTCGTGTCGCCAAACTC
>CAZTAR010000217.1:261-7965 GCA_964611695.1 uncultured Planctomycetaceae bacterium
GTGTTGCCAAACTTGTGTTGCCAAACTTGTGTTGCCAAACTTGTGTTGCCAAACTCGTGTTGCCAAACTTGTGTTGCCAAACTTGTGTTGCCAAACTTGTGTTGCCAAACTTGTGGCACCGCCGTCCCGGCGGTGAACTCACCGGCGAGACGCCGGCGCCACAAAAGCTGGGGCGGGCAATACGATTCCCGTGAGACATCCTTAATCGATGCGTCGGAAAACGCCGGCCGTCTTGGGGGCGAGTTTGACACCTTTCAATTGTCCCTCGGCGACCTTCACCAATGACTGATGCCCATCGATCGGGCGGATGGTCGGCCTCGCCTCCGGCCGGTCGGTCGGCGGCTCGATCACTTCAGACGCTTCCGGGTCATCCAATCGCACAATCCGCGCGCCATCCGGCCAGGGCGACGGCACGTTGAGCATGTGTGGTTTCTTGTCATTGTTGATGACGACCACGATCGACTCACCGCCGAGACTTCGGCAATAGGCGTACATCTTGTTTCGGTCATGAGCCAGCAGTGTTTCCAAAGCGCCGAGTTGTAGCGCCGGATACGTGTTGCGGATGGCGATCATGCGCCGGTAGAAATCCCGGAGCCCAGGCACGATCCGTTCGTCAGGATCGTCAAACGGCATCAGGTCTTCCCAGTACATCGGCTTACGGCACGTCGGGTCGTCCGCGCCGTACATCCCGACTTCGTCGCCGTAGTACACCATCGGCGCGCCGAGGAACGTCATCTGGAACAACACCATCGCCTTGAGCCGTTCGTAACACTCGGCCGTCGGACGGTTCGTGTTATAGTTCGGGCCGTTGTCCTGAAGCCGATTTGCCCCGTCGTATTCAAGGTCCGGGTTCATGAACATCGATGCGACCCGGTCCGTGTCATGGCTGCAATAGAGATTCTGGAGGACGTAGTTGACCTGCGGCGGATACCAACCGAGGGCCTCGCGGAGTTCGGCGTCGAACTTCCCAGGGCAACTCGCCTTGCGCTGATTGACGAAGAACCGCTGCGCTGCCCTCGCGAACGGGTAGTTCATCACCGCATCGAACGTCTCGCCGTCCAGCCACGCGCGGGATTCCTGCCACAACTCCGCCACGATGTACGCATCCGGATTGATCGACTTGACCAGCTTCCGCCACGGCTTCCAGAAGTTGGCGTTGATATCGCTGGCCACGTCGAGTCGCCAACCGTCGATCCCGTCCGAAGGATCGCCGTCGCCATTCGGGTCCATCCACCGACGCGTCACCGCGAACAAGTGGTCACGAACAGGTTCGACCAGGCCCAAAGCCTCGCTGTGCTTCAGTTTCGGCAGGGCGCCATTCTCTCGGTCCCACGCCTCATACGAGAGCGGCTCCCAACTCTTGATCTCGAACCAACCTGCGTAGGGCGACTTCTCGCCGTTCTTCAGAATGTCCTGGAATGCCCAAAAATCCCGGCCCGTGTGGTTGAACACGCCGTCGATGATGACCTTGAATCCCTGCCGGTGTGCCTCCTTGAGGAAGCTGAGAAAGAATCGGTCGCTTTCGGTCCATTGCCACGTCGCCGGATCGTCCGTTTCGCCCTTGATCTTCTTGAGGCTGTCCTTGACTCCGAAGAAGTCGTCGATGTGCCGAAAATCCGTCGCGTCGTACTTGTGAAGCGACTCGGCGATGAACACGGGGTTCAGATAGATCGCCGTGACGCCGAGGTCGCGCAGGTAAGGCAGCTTCGCCTGAATACCCTGGATGTCACCCCCGTAGCGTCGGTCAAAGATGTTCTCGTTGAAGCTGCCCTTCTCGACAAAGTCGCGGTCCGGCGGAAGCTTGCCACCCTTGTACGGTTTGAACCATGCGTGCTGCCAGGGCGGGGTGCGCGGCGGATCGTTGCTCGCGTCTCCGTTGCGGAATCGCTCCGGGAAAATCTGATACCAGACAGCTTTCTTGGCCCAATCGGGGGTCTTGAACGACATACCAGCGTCTGGTTGGAAATGCTCGATGCGATCGGCTCCGTTTGCCACAATTCCCTGCCTTCCCAGCACCAGCTTTTCGGAACCATCTTCGATCACGATCGCGTACTTGGGTCCCGTTGGCTTTACCAGAATCTGCGAAGACCAATAGTCGAAACCGAACCGAGAATCAACGCGCCGCATTGAAACAGGCAGGTCGGCGGACGCCTGTAATACACCCATCGATGTCACGTCATCTGCCAAAGTGCGAACCGTCACAAACGCGAGATTGTTCCCAATCGGCGTGAAATACCTGCCGCTGTCCGGGTCATGCTTCACCGCCTCGGTGTTGACGTGGTTGGGCTTCGGCGGCCCCAACTTCAAACCGTCCAGCCCGACCAACACGCCGCTGTTGTGCCTGCCCTGGTCGTCGGTCTTTCGGAGGGATGGATCGGCGTGTTTGTCTTCAAGCCAGATGCTGCCGTTCACAAGGATCTTGTAGTGATAGACGCCATCAGGAATTTCCAGAATGCGGCGATACACACGGCCTCCTTCGGCGGCGAGCATCGGCGTCACACCTGTCTGCCAGCCGTTGAAGTCGCCGACGAGCTCCACCCGCTCGATCAGAAGGTCTTTCGGTAAACGCGAGTCCTCCTTTGGAGCGTACTCGAACTGGCGCCAGCCCGAGTCGCGGAGGGCGAACGTGTCACGTTGCAGGTCATAGATGGCCAGGAGCGGTGCTTTCCCGATCGTGATTCGCCGCTTGTGCATTGCCCGATCGCGGGAGACCGCTGAGGCTGGAGAGGGCGCACAGGCCCGTTCCACATGGATGATCCGCGCTTCACCAGGCTTAGCCCGGATGGGGGCCGCCAAGCGACCGTCCGAAAGCGGCAGCAAGGGCGAAACAGTTTCTCCCGTCATGACGTGTGGCTTTGGAACCAGGTTCTCATGGAGTTCCCAGCCTTCGCCGGCTTCCACGATTGCCCTGCATGTGTCGGTATATTCGCCATCATCGATTGTCAGGCGGATTTCATACGTCCCTGTTTGTGGAGAGATACAAAAAACGTAAGGAGATTGGCTGGTGCAATTGTCCAAGGGTAGGTCCTCGGCATCGAGGAACCTGGGAGTAAAATTCCACCGATATGTTTGGATCGGATGTCCGGGCCGAGCGGTACATGCCAGGCCGTCCAAGGCAACACCGCCACGGAGCCCAAAGGTCTCGCGGAGGGAAATCACCCCCCTGGGGCGAGTCGCGGGCCGCTTCTCCAAACCCCATCGCTTGTGTTGCGGGTCAAGCCACACTGCGTATTCGCGACTCTGCAAAATCGCCAGCGTGAGATTCTCTCCCGGCTGTTGAAGTCCTCCCCTGCCGTCGTCGCCCAAGTGGTGAGTCCAACTCCCGTCGAAGACAAACTTAAACTCGTATGTGCCGCAGGGCCAGAATCGCACGAGTTCGTAGCGATCGCCGGCCTTCTGCATCTTCAACGACGCATCCTGCGTGTTCCAGTTGTTGAACGTCCCGGCCAGAGAGATCTCTTCCGCAGTCGTCGCACCTGCCACGGCGAGGGCGAGTACCAATGAGATCGCCGACGTAAAAACGAGATTGCGCCCTCCCCCGGCGCGAGAACGTCCTTGAGATGCCATGGTTGCTTCCTGGTTGTGAAGCGCCGCTGATGTGAGCGGGCAAAGCCCGGTCGTCCGATGGCGCATTGTCATGTTGGTCAGCTCGATTGCTTCGCGGAGGTCGTCGATTGCCGAACGGTCAAAGAGGTCGGGTGTGTTTCCGCGACCGAGTCCACCTTGCCGTCCAGCACTTCGAGCAACCTGCGGCAAGCTCGTTTACCGAGTTCGTAAAGCGGAGTATGCACGGTCGTCAGGGGCGGATCACAGTAGGTCGCAAGCGGAATATCGTCGCACCCGACAATGCTGATATCAGTCGGCACGCGGTGTCCGCGAGCCTTGATCGCACTCATGGCCCCGATAGCCATCTTGTCGTTTCCACCAATAATCGCAGTCAGGTTTTGCCCGGATGAGAGCAACGCCTCCGCCGCCGCGGCGCCACCTTCCTCGACGTACTGTCCATCGCGGACGCGGCTCTCGGGCAATCCGAATCCCGCCGCGGCCAGCGTCTCTTCGACGCCATGCCGAAGATCGACCGAAGTCTGAACCTCTGGAGCACCGTGAATGAGGCCGATTCGCTCGTGGCCCAATTCGAGCAGGTGCTTGGCGGCCAACTGCCCTGCCTGGTAGTAATCGCACTTGACGTGGTTCAACGCGACGTCCGGAAAATAGTTGTTCACAATCAGAACGGGCCGGCTGGAATCCCGGAAATCGCTCAGATAAGTATCCTTCGCCGTGACACCCAGACAGAGCATCCCGTCCACGAAACGGCGGTCGAAGATTTCGAGGTGCTGCTGGCTCTTGATATATTTAGGGTGCGCCACTTCCAATAAAATCTTGTATCCCGCGTCGCTGGCGTAATCGTGGATCGCACTGATCAACTCGCCAAAGTAGACATCCGCGAAGGCATGCCGCAATTCAGGCACCAGAATAGCCAGAATTCCGGACTTTTGGGCCTGAAGACCCTGTGCCAGCCGACTGGGACGATACCCAAGCCGATCCACCGTGCTGAGGACCCGTTCGCGGGTGGCGGGGCTAATCCGACGATCCCGGTTGTTGAGCACCAGTGACACCGTCGTCAGAGAGGCCTTGCTCTCCCGCGCGACATCTTTGATGCTCACCCCCTTGCGTTTGGCCATGCTCTTTTCTCCCTCGCGATTGTCCCAAACTCCGGCTACCGAAAATAAGACTCTGATTGTCTCCGCCTGTCTCTGCTAACGGCGGCCAGCGAGGTCAATCCTGCCATTATGACCTTTGCCTCGGCCGATGCCACAGTGTACCTCAGAATCCCGCGACAAACTCTTGCAAACATCTAGAAATCGGCTATACTTCGATAAGTAAAATGTTTTACTCAGCATATACGCTACGTCTGCCGAAATCAAATACTCTCTGAAAAAGCCGGAGTTTTCGGCGGCCAGGACAGCAGTCACGAGGCTGTTGAGGCGCTATGACCACACAACCACTCACCCAAGATCCTATGGGCCGAGCCCGAGGTTTCACCCTCATCGAGCTCCTGGTCGTCATCGCCATCATCTCCCTACTCATCTCCATCCTGCTGCCCGCGCTCGGACGAGCCAGGGAAATTTCCCGCCGGACCGTCTGCGGCTCGAACTTGCGACAGTTTGGCACCGCATTTGTGGCATATGCGGCGGATCATGATGGTTGGTTCCCCGCTAAGCCTCATCCCAGTGGTCTTACGAGAATCCAGGACTTGGCCACCGTGCAGGATTTGGCCAGTGGGCTTGAGTGGGGGCCTAATTTTACCGGCATAATCCGTGACATTGTCGAACGTCGTCATACACACGATCCAGTTGCGGAGGGGGGAGAAGCGGTCGGCCCGCAATACTTGCCGGATCCCGGCATCATGCTCTGCCCGAGCGACACCATGAACAACCGTCCCAAGGATAACGCCACCTTGTGGGAAACCGGCAAGGTCGAGCGGTTCGAGCAACTTCCCAGGACAATCATCCAAGAGGCAACGGCGAAGAAGTCATTCATCAGCTACATCTATGTGGCACTGTGGAGGACCGATGACCGCGGCGACTTCATCTTGATGGCGGATCAGAGCAATCAGGACGACACGACCGTGGGAGCCTTTACGAAGCTTACAGCTGAGGACAACCACGGAATTCGTGGCATCAATGTCCTCCTCGTCGACACACATGTGGAATGGTCCTCTGCAAAGAGTGGGAGTTTTGAGGACATGCAGCATGTCGCGCAACGCTATTGGATGCCCATTGTTTTCGCCCGAGCGAGGTACCCGGACACGGACCCCGGTGCGAACCGAAACGTCGAAGTCCAGACGATTGAGTAGGGTCCTATTCGCCTGTTTCAGATCGCGACGGCTTGTCTGCGAGGATCGGGAATCGGTGAATCGACAGGTGTGAAAGAGGCAACAGGGAAAGAGGACAATCCGACCAAAGGCGAGCCAATTGTGAGCCTGCTTCCAGGCTGTGGAGCGGTTCCATCGGGGCGGTGTAGAGTGGCTCCGCCGAGGCGATAACCCGAAGGTTTCGGTATTCGCAACCCCAGTCTGTAGTCGCTGGATTGTTCCGAGAGGGCGCATGACGGTTGCGATGGCGCAACGAAAGTCGAATGTCCGAGGTATCGCTAGAAAAGTGTTACAAAACCGGGTCGTTGCTGTTTCGACAAAGGCATCGAGACGGCCCGTTGAGTTGTTGGTAGGAAGATGAGATGGAGTGAGGGCGACCATGCATTCGTTGTCGGCGGTCGTCCCAGGCGGTGAATAACATTCAGGAGGTGAAACTTGTCACGTCAAACAGGATTCTTAAGAGCGTTACTTGTCATTGTTCCGTGTGTTGCCTTAAGCCTCGTGGTCTTCTCACAGGCTGTGCCGGCCTGGGCCGACTACTGTGATAGCCCGCCACCGATTACAGGCCAAGACCTGCAAACTAAGTTCGGGAGTGCTGTCAACGTTGTTCAGACCCAGTCCACGCATTGGGGAGATCAGGCCTTGCCCACGCAGGAGGATTCGGAAGGCAACGAGTTGTGCCAGGCGTTCCTTGCCAACGACGCGACCACCTTGTACGTCGCCGTCACGGGCAACACGAACCGAACCGACACGGACCAGAACACCATCCTCGTCTTCATCGACACGGACACCGGTGCCACGCCGATGGAACTCGATACTGATGGTTTCACCGGCGGCTCATTGGCCCTGCTCAATCTGACAGAAGTCGCCAGCGGAACGGGCGCGACGTTGGACTTCGATCCCGAGTGGGCCATCGCCGTTTGGAACGATGTCGGCACGAACTCGGCATACCTGCACGACCTCACCAACGCGATGGACGCCGGCGCTCTGCTCACGGAATACACGGATTACGCCGTGGATAATGCGAACCTCCTGGGCGTCAGCGACCGCTCCGGTGACGACCCCGATTACCAGGCACAGTTGGCCGTCACTGCCACGACCGGTCTCGAACTCGCGATTCCCCTGGGTGATCTGGGCATCACCGACAGCAGCGAGATCAACGTGCAGGTGCTGCTTGTCTCCGGAAGCGGCTACATCAGCAATCAGAGTCTGCCGCCGCTCAGTTCGACCGGCGGGGAGCCGAACATCGGCTACCACATTCCCAGCGACCCTGAATTCCCAAACATAGTCAACTTTGCCACTGACTTCCCGACGAATCAGTACGTCAGTTTCGCACTGACGCCCGCCGCGACGCCTTCCATCACCCTGGACGGCGATATCACCGGCGTAGGGAACACGGACGATTGGGGCACGGCCGTCAGCGTCCAGAACAACTACACCGACTTCGGCGATGCCAGGGCCTTCAATCCCGGTGTGACCGGCGGTAATGAACTCGATCAGATATGGATGCTCAACGACTTCGCGAAACTCTACGTGGGCGTCACCGGCCAGATTTCCCTCGACGAGGGAAACAGGAACGTGCTGATCGTCTTTCTTCAAACGCCCACCAGCGGCTCGCTGGACTACTTGCTCACGGCAGGTGTCCCCAACAACCTCGGTCCCGGCGTCCTTCAGCCGCTCGACGGCTTCGCATTCGACACGGGATTCCGTCCAAACTGGGCCATCCAGATGTGGCGGGAAGGAGGCCAGACCCGAGCGATTCTACAGAACCTCGACATTGATGGTGCTGAGACCGAGCTGGCTTTCACCAACGACCCAGCACAGCACAC